>JAFGMW010000043.1 GCA_016927275.1 Pseudomonadota bacterium | reverse complement strand
TCCGCGCGCCGCGAGCCAGAATTTGAGGCCCCTTTTTACAGCGTCATCGGAAAAAGGGTCCTCAAATTGTGGCGGGAGGCGCGCCCCTGATCCCCGATCCCTGATCACTTATTATCATCCAGCATCCCATCAAGGGGCCGGATCACGATCCTCTTCTTCTCCACATCAATGCTCAGGACGACGCTGTCGATGGCGGGGACGAGGAGCTCCTCGCCGCCTTCAGAGACGACCTCGTATACGTCGCTGCCCCCTGCGGCGAATATGCGCGCAACGCGCCCCAGGGGCGTTCCGTCCTCGGTCACGACCTCCATCCCCTCTATCTCGTGGCAGTAGTACTGGCCCGCCGGGAGCTCGACGAGCGTCTCCTTGCTTATGAATACCGCCGAGTTCGTGAGCAGCTCCGCCGCGGCCCTGTCGGAGACCCCTTCGAGCCGGACAAAATTAGAGCGGCCGTGCTTTCGCAAGGCCGCCACCGTGTAACCGATCCTGCCCTTCCCCTTTGAGTCTTCCAGGATGATCCGGCCGCCGGCGCCCACCGGGCTTGCGCCGCTCATCCAGTGGACCGCGCACTCGCCCTTGAGGCCGACCGCGCGGCCGATGCGGCCGCAGCGTATGAAGTTGCCGCCGCCCATCACGCCGCCTTCCGCCACAAGGACCTACTCCAGTATCTCGAGCACGGAGCGCTTGCGAAGCTTCGTCGATGCTGCCGAGAGGATCGTGCGAAGCGCCCGGGCGGTGCGGCCCTGCTTGCCGATCACCTTTCCCAGGTCCTCCTTGGCCACGCGCAGCTCTATGACCGTCGTCTGCTCGCCCTCGAGCTCGGTCACCTCGACCTGGTCGGGCTTGTCCACCAGCGCCTTCGCCATCATTGTAATCAGCTCTCGCATCGCTTCCTCCTCCGATTACTGCAGGGTCCGCAACAGCTGGGATACGGTCTCAGTGGGCACTGCCCCCTTGCCCATCCAGTACTCGATGCGATCCTTCTTGCCCGTAACCCTCTTCTCCCTGTTCTTCGGGTCGTAGGTGCCCAGCACCTCTATGAACGAGCTGTCGCGAGGATTGCGCTCGTCGGTGACCACGATGTGGTAGAAGGGCTCGTGCCTCTTGCCGCGCCTCGCAAGCCTGATCTTCACTGACATACAACCTCCGTAGATATAAATAAAGCAATTCGTTAAAAGCAGGGATAGTCGGCGCGCTTTATCAGGAAAATGCCCGGGAAGTCAAGCCCTTGAGTAGCGCTGCCCCCGTCTTCCCGCGCGAGAGCTGTTTCATCATCTTCTCCATTGTATCGAATTCCTTGAGGAATCTGTTGACCTCTTGGACCTTTTGTCCCGAGCCCTGCGCTATCCTTTTGCGCCTGGAGCCGTTTAAAATCCGCGGGTTCGCCCTCTCGGCCGCGGTCATGGAGAGGACTATGGCCTCCTTGCGCCGCATCGCCCCCTCCATCTGAGCGCTGTCCATCCCCCGGGCGATCCCTGCCATGCCGGGCATCATGCCGAGCACCTTCTCGAGCGGCCCCATCCTCCGGAGCATCTTCATCTGAGAGAGGAAATCCTCCATGGTGAAGCGGCCGCTCGCGAAGGCCCTGCCCAGCCCGTCCGCCTCATCCTCGCGCACCTCCGCGGCGACTTTCTCCACCAGCGAGACCACGTCCCCCATGCCGAGTATGCGGCCCGCCATCCGCTGCGGGTGAAACGGCTCCAGATCGCCCAGCCCCTCGCCCACGCCCGCGAAGAGGATCGGCCTGCCGGTGACGTGCCTGACCGAGAGCGCCGCGCCGCCGCGCGCGTCGCCGTCCAGCTTGGTCAGCACAACGCCCGTGATCGAGAGCGCCTCGTCGAACGCGCGGGCGGAGCGGACCGCGTCCTGGCCGGTCATCGCGTCCGCGACGTAGAGCACGCGCTGCGGGGACGCCTCCTTCGCGATGTCGCGCACCTCGCGCATCATCTCCTCGTCGACGTGCAGCCTGCCCGCCGTGTCGATTATTACGGTGTCGTGGCCGATCTTCTCCGCGTGCCTGAGCGCGGATTTCACCGCCTTCGTCGCCCTCTGGCCGCGCTCGGTCCGCCAGCACTCCACTTCCGCCCGGGCGGCCAGCTGGGCGAGCTGCTCGATGGCGGCAGGGCGCTGCACGTCCGCCGGCACGAGCAGCGGCCTGCGGCCCCGGCGGCGGCACCAGAGCGCGAAGCGCGCCGCGGCGGTCGTCTTCCCGCTGCCCTGCAGCCCCACGATCAGGGCGACCAGCGGAGGGGCGCACGCGAAATCGAACGGCACAGGCTCGCCCCCGAGGACGCGCACCAGCTCGTCGTGCACGACCTTGGCGAACTGCTGCGCCGGCGTGATGGAATCGAGGACCTTCCCGCCCACCGCCTGCGCCGCCACGGCGTCCACGAACTCCTTGACCACGCCGAAGTGCACGTCGGCGGCGAGGAGGGCGAGCCTTATCTCGCGCGAGGCGTCCCTCACATCCGCCTCGGAAAGCCTGCCGCGGCCGGAGAGTTTTCTGAATGTGGTGGAGAATGCGTCCCTGAGAGCGCCTAGCACCTGTCCGCCCCTCCCAGCTCCCGCTCGATCTCGGAGGCGATCATGGCGGCGAGCCTCGTGGTCTCGGGCTCGTCCTCGGCCTCGACCATGACGCGCGCGATGTTCTCGGTGCCGGAGTAGCGGACGAGCAGCCTGCCCCTGTCGCCGAGGGCGGCCCTCGCCTCGGCGATGGCGGACGAAACCCCGGGCATCCCCTCGAGCGGCCTCTTCTCCCGGACCCGGATGTTCACCACAGTCTGCGGGAACGGCGTGAACACAGAGGCCACCTCCGAGAGCGGCCTGGCCTGCTGAAGCATCACGGAGAGCACCCTGAGCGCCGCGAGCGTGCCGTCGCCGGAAGTCGTGTGGTGCAGGAATATGATGTGGCCGCTGGTCTCCCCGCCGAGGTTGAGCTTCTCCCGCCGCATGGCCTCCATGACGTAGCGGTCGCCGACGTCGGTGCGGATGAGGCCGATCCCCTTGTCCCGCAGCGCGACCTCGAGCCCCATGTTGCTCATCTTGGTGCCGACGACCGTGTCCCTGGCGAGGCTCCCCTTCGATTTCAGGTGGAGGGCGCAGATCGCGAGTATCCCGTCGCCGTCCACGATCCTCCCGCGCTCGTCGCACATGATCACGCGGTCCGCGTCGCCGTCGAGCGCCACACCCGCGTCGGCGCCGGAGTCGCGGACGATCTTCGCCATGCGCTCCGGGTGCAGGGCCCCGCAGTCCACGTTTATGTTCGTGCCGTTCGGAGAGACGCCGGTGGTGATCACCTCGGCGCCGAGCTCGGAGAGGACCGCGGGCGCCACCCTGTAGCCGGCGCCGTTGGCGCAATCGAGCACGATCCTCATCCCCTCGAGCGAGAGCCTCTCCGGAAAGGTCCCCTTGAGGTGCTGAATGTAGCGCCCTCCCGCGTCGTCGATTCGATAGGCCTTTCCGACCTCGCACGGCCCGGCGCGCATCGAGTCGAGCTCGCCTCCGAAGACCATATCCTCCATCCTGCGCTCGACCTCGTCCGGGAGCTTGAAACCCTCGTTGTCGAAGAACTTGATGCCGTTGTACTCGACCGGGTTGTGCGACGCGCTCACCATGACCCCCGCATGGGCCCGCATGCTGTGCGCGATGAAGGCGATGCCCGGCGTGGGCAAGGGGCCCACGAGCATGGCGTCCATCCCCATGGAGCAGATGCCGGACATGAGGGCCGACTCGAGAACGTACCCGGAGAGCCTGGTGTCCTTGCCGATGACGATCCTGCCCAGGCCCGGCGCGTCGCGGAACACCACCGCCACCGCCTGGCCGAGCCTGTAGGCCACAGGCCCCTCCATCGGCCAGCTGTTGGCTATGCCGCGAACCCCGTCGGTCCCGAACAATTTTCTAGTTTCACCCCCCATTGCAGATCCTTCTGCGCTTCTCAGCGCCTCAGCTTCCTAGCCTCTCAGCTTCTATCTTTTCCTTTCACCTTCTTTGCTTCTATATCTCCTGCAGCCTCTCCACCACCTTCTTTATCACCCAGCTCGGCGTGGAGGCCCCGGCGGTCACGCCGATCACGCTCTTGCCGGCGAAATCCCCCTGAACCAGCTCGGTGTCGTCCTCTATGAAGAAGGTCGGGGTGCCCATGCTGCGCGAGATCTCGGCCAGACGGTTGGTGTTGGAGCTGTTGCGGCCGCCCACAACGACCATGGCGTCCACCCGGCCGGCAAGCTCGCGCACCTCCTGCTGGCGCTGGTCCGTGGATCGGCAGATCGTGTCGAAGACCACGCAGTCACGGTAGCGGCGCCTTATGAGATCGACCAGCCTCTCGAACTTCTCGCGCTGCTGGGTGCTCTGCGAGACCACGCACACCTTGCCCAGATCGTCCGGCAGCGATTTGAGCTCCTCCTCGGAGCTGATGCAGGCTCCGCGCCTCTCGGCGAAGCCCAGCAGCGCCTTCACCTCCGGGTGTTCGCGGTGGCCTATTATTATGATGTAGTAGCCGAGCTTCAGGTGGCGGCGGACCGTGCCCTGGATGATCCCCACGTCCGGGCAGGTGGCGTCGCATATCGAGGCGCCGCTCTGCTCCAGCCTCTTGCGCTCCGCGGGCGGCACGCCGTGGGTGCGTATGGCCACGGTCCCCTCGATCCTGTCCGATATCTCGTCGATCACGCCGATGCCCTGCTCCCTGAGCATCTCCACCGCCTGCGGGTTGTGGATGAGTGGGCCGTAGGTGAACACCGGCCCCCGCTCCGGGCTCTTCGCGACATCGAGGACCTTGTTGAAGGCGCGCTGCACGCCCCAGCAGAAGCCGGCCGACTTCGCGACTATTATTTTCTTCCCGTCAGCCATCGCTCTCCGCCGAATCTGGCTTCTGTATCCCCTTGGCCACGTTGTCGAGGATGCCGTTGACGAACGCGCCGCTCTCCGCGCTGCCGTACTTCTTTGCTATCTCCACGGCCTCGTTGATCGTCACCTTGGCCGGTATGTCCGGGCAGCTCATGAGTTCGAAGACCGCCATCCTGAGTATGTTCTTGTCGACCGCGGCCATGCGCGAGATCTTCCAGTTCGTGGAATGGCCGGATATCGCCTCGTCGAGCGCCTCGCGCCCCGCCACCACCCCGCTCACGAGGAACTCTGCGAACTCCCTGGCGCCCTGCTGCGAGTCGTGCTCGTCGAAATAGGACGCGACCGCATCCGCGGGACTCTGGCCGGTGAGCTCGATCTGGTAAAGAACCTTGAGCGCGCTCTCGCGCGACTGACGCCTGGTGCCCATTGTGCCCTACTTGATCCCCTTGATGGCGTTGGCCGTCTCGATGGCGGAGAGGGCCGCGGCGGCGCCCTTGTTGCCGTCCTTTGTGCCGGCCCTCTCGATCGCCTGCTCGAGTGTGTCGGCGGTGATCACGCCGAACGATATCGGCACGCCGGTCTCGAGCATCACCGAGGAGATGCCGCGGGCCATCTGGGCGGCCACGTGCTCGAAGTGCGGGGTGGAGCCGCGGATCACCGCGCCCAGGCAGATGACCGCGTCGTATTTGCCCGTTTCGGCCAGGGCCTTGGCGGCCAGAGGCAGCTCGAACGCCCCGGGGACCTTCACGACGACGGTCGCGGCCGGATCGCCGCCGCTGCGGCCGATCACGTCGAGCGCGCCGTCGAGCAGACGATTCGTTATGAAGTCGTTGAACCGGCCCGCCGCTATGGCGAACTTGAGCCCCTTTGCGGTCAGCTGCCCTTCGATTACCTTTGGCATATGCACCTCTCTCTTTCGTGACTCGTTACTCGTGACCAGCGTGATATCACCAGTCACCAGTCACCAGTCACGGGTTCATGCTTTTTGTAACAGGTGTCCCAGCTTCTCCCTCTTCGTCTTGAGATAGAACATGTTGTGCCTCCCGGGCTCGACCTCTATGGGGACGCGCTCGACGATCTCGATCCCGTAGCCCGCCAGCCCCACCACCTTGCGCGGGTTGTTCGTCATGAGCCTGAGGCTTCTGACGCCTAGGTCGACGAGTATCTGCGCCCCTATTCCGTAGTCGCGCAGGTCGGCCCTGAAGCCCAGCCTCTCGTTGGCCTCGACCGTGTCCAGCCCGCCGTCCTGGAGCGCGTAGGCGGCGATCTTGTTGTGGAGCCCGATGCCGCGGCCCTCCTGCCTGATGTAGAGCAGCACCCCCCTGCCCTCGGCGGCGATCATGTCGAGGGAGCGCGCAAGCTGCACGCCGCAGTCGCATCTGCAGGAGCCGAAGACGTCGCCGGTCAGGCACTCGGAGTGGACCCTCACCAGCACCGGCCCCGCTCCGGAGATGTCGCCCTTCACCAGGGCCACGTGCGTGTGCGCGTCGATCGCGGTGCGGTAGGTGATCACGCGGAAATCGTCGCCCTGCTTGAGCGGGAGGCGGGCCTCCGACGAGCGGGAAACGAGCGACTCGGTGCGCATGCGGTGGCGGACTATCTCCGCGACCGAGACGATAGGTATCTTGTGCCTTGCCCCGAACTCGACGAGGTCGGGCATGCGCGCCATGGTCCCGTCCTCCTTCATGATCTCGCAGATCACGGCAGCCGGGGTGAGCCCCGCCATCCTCGCCAGATCGACAGACCCCTCGGTCTGGCCGGTCCGCACCAGCACCCCGCCGCGGCGCGCGCGGAGCGGGAAGACGTGGCCCGGCCTCGCGAAGTCCGACGGAGCGGCAGAGGGGTCGGCAGCGAGCATGATCGTGCGCGAGCGGTCGGCCGCCGATATGCCGGTCGAGACCCCCTCCTTCGCGTCGATGGACACGGTGAACCCGGTCTTGAAGGCGGAGGTGTTGTCCGAGACCATCATCGGCAGGTCCAGCTCGTCGGCACGCTCCTCGGTCAGGGCGAGGCAGACGAGCCCGCAGCCGTGGCGCGCCATGAAGGCGATCGCCTCCGGGGTCGCGTGCTCGGCCGCGACGGTCAGATCGCCCTCGTTCTCGCGGTCCTCGTCGTCAACGAGGATGAGCATCCGGCCGGAGCGCATGACCCCCAGCGCCTCGTCCACCGGGATGGTCGAGCGATCGTGCCCGGTATTTATGTCGACTATGTCCATCCGATTTTCGTGACCCGTGACCCGTGACCCGTGACCTGCGTGTTTCCGCCAGTCACCGGTCACCAGTCACCAGTCACGATCTTAAAAGCCGTGCTTCTTCAAAAACTCCTCGGTTATCTTGGAGCCCTTCTCATATTGCTCGCTGTCCAAAAACGTAAGCTTTTCAACATATTTGCCTATAATGTCAACTTCCAAGTTCACGCTGTCGCCCGGCCTCTTCGACTCGAATGTGGTCTCGAGCTTCGTGTGCGGGATCACCATGACCGAAAAGCGCCTGCCCTGCACGGCGTTGACCGTGAGCGAGACGCCGTCCACAGCGACCGATCCCTTCTCGACCACGTACCTGGAGAGGCCCTCCGGGATCTCGATCGAGAACTCCCTGCAGCCTGAATGCTCTTTGATATCAATCACTTTGCCTATGCCGTCCACGTGGCCCTGCACGATGTGGCCGTCGAGCCGGTCGCCGAGGATCCTGGCGCGCTCGAGGTTCACCGCATCCCCGGGGGCGAGCCTGCCGAGCGTGGATTGGGCCGCGGTCTCGGGGGAGATCTCCGCCCAGAAGCTGCGGCCGAGCCTCGATGTGATCGTGAGGCAGCAGCCGTTCACCGAGATCGAGTCGCCGACGTTGGCCCTCTCCAGGTCGAAGTCGCACTGTATCTCGATCTCGACGACCGAGCCCTTGCCCTTCGTTGAGCGGACCCTGCCCACCCCCTCTATTATCCCTGTGAACATCGTCGCCTCAGCATGCCGTCGATGAGAACGTTGTCCCCGAGGGCCTTTATCTCGACATCCTCGAGCTCGATCGCCTCGCCCATATTGCGGAGGAGGAGCCCGGGCATGAGCTCCGCGCCGCGCGTCCCCAGGAACTTGGGGGCGACGAAGATCGCCATCCGGTCCACGAGTCCCTGCCCCACCATTTCGGAGATGAGGCTCCCGCCCCCCTCCACCAGCACCGATGCGATCCCCATCCTGCCGAGCGCGGCCAGGGCCTCGCGCATGTCGACCCTGCCGCCTTTCGTCTTCGTCTCGACGACCTGATGTCCCATCGCCCTCAGCTCGTCCGCGCGGGCCCTCGGCGCCCTGTCGGTCGTGAGCACGATGAGCGAGCCCGCCGCCCTCTTCATGAGCGTAAGCCCGTTCGGGATGCGCAGCCTGCTGTCGGCGACGACCGCCCTCCGGGGGAGAGCGCGCGCGCCGGGGAGCCTCGCCGTGAGCGAAGGGTCATCCGCCAGCGCGGTCCCTATGCCGACCATCACCGCATCGTGGCGCGCCCGAAGCGTGTGGCCGAAGGTGCGCGCCTCTGCGTTCGTTATCCACCTTGAGGAGCCGTCGGCCGCCGCGATCCTCCCGTCGAGGGTTACCGCGGCCTTTGCGGTGACGAACGGGACGCCGCTCTCCATGAGCCTGTTGTAGGCCGCGTTGATCGCCCGGCACTCGTCGCGGAGAAGGCCCACCTTCACCTCCACGCCGGCCCGCCGGAGAGCCGCGACCCCCCTGCCGCGCACGGCGGGGTTGGGGTCGATCGCGCCCACGAATACCCGGGCCACCCCGGCCCGCACGATCGCATCGGTGCACGGAGGCGTGCGGCCGTGGTGGCAGCAGGGCTCGAGCGTCACGTAGAGGTCGGCGCCCCTTGCGCGTGCGCCCGCGTCCCTGAGCGCGTTCACCTCCGCGTGGGCGGCCCCCGCCCTCCTGTGAAATCCGCGGCCGATCACGCGCCCGCGGCTGACGACCACCGCCCCGACCATGGGGTTCGGCGAGGTGCGGCCCGCGCCCTCGAGCGCAAGGGCCAGCGCCAGCTCCATCGCCTGTTCTTTGCTCATCTTCGCCATGGTTTCGGCCGGCTCACTTCGCCGTGTTGTTCCTCCCGAGCAGATCGGAAAGCTCGTGCATGAACTCGCTTATGTCCTTGAAGGAGCGGTAGACCGAGGCGAAGCGCACGTAGGCCACCTCGTCCAGGTCGTGAAGCTCCGACATCACGCGGGCCCCTATGTCCTGGCTCTTTATCTCCGCCTCGCCGAGCTCAAGGGCCCAGCGCTCTATGCGGTCGACCACCGCGTCGATCGTCTCCGTCGAGACCGGCCTCTTCTCGCAGGCCTTCTTGATGCCTGAGGCGATCTTGGCGCGGTCGAACGCCTCGCGGCGTCCGTCTTTCTTAGCCACCGCCGGCAGCGGCTCCTCCACGCGCTCGTAGGTGGTGAAGCGCTTCCCGCAGCCCTCGCATTCGCGGCGTCGGCGTATTATCAACCCGTCCTTGGAGAGGCGCGAGTCGATGACCTTGCTGTCCTGCCTTGGGCAGAATGGACATTTCATAAACCTCAGCCTTTACCTATATATCGGAAATCCCTCGCAGAGCCCACGCACCTCCGACTTCACCTTCGCCTTGAGCTTCTCGTCCGAGATGTTGCGCAAAACTCCCGCGATCCAGCCCCCTATGATCTTCATCTCCGGCTCCCTCATCCCGCGGGTCGTCATCGCCGGGGTGCCTATGCGTATGCCGCTGGTGATGAACGGGGAGCGGGTCTCGCGCGGGATCGTGTTCTTGTTGACCGTGATCCCCGCCTCGCCGAGCGCCGCCTCGGCGTCCTTGCCGGTGATGCCCGCGTCGGTGAGGTCCACGCTGAAGAGGTGGGTGTCGGTGCCGCCGGAGACGATCCTGAACCCCTGCTCCGCGAGCTCGCCGGCAAGCGCCCTCGAGTTGGCGACGATCTGCCTGCAGTAGTCCCTGTACGACGGCTCGAGGGCCTCCTTGAAGGCCACCGCCTTGGCGGCGATCACGTGCATGAGCGGACCGCCCTGGATGCCGGGGAATATCGCCTTGTCGATCTGTTTCGCGAAGTCGGCCTTGCACATGATGACGCCTCCGCGCGGGCCGCGGAGCGTCTTGTGGGTGGTCGAGGTGACGTACTCGCAGTGCGGTATCGGGCTCGTGTGGAGGCCGGTCGCGACCAGCCCCGCCGGGTGGGCGATGTCGGCCATGACCAGGGCCCCGACCTCGTCTGCGACGGCGCGGAACTTCGAGAAGTCGATGTCGCGCGAATAGGCGGATGCGCCGCATATGATGAGCTTCGGGCGATGCTCCCTCGCGAGCACCGCGATCCGATCGTAATCCAAAAGCTCCGTCTCAAGGTCCACCCCGTAGGAGACGACCTTGAAATAGGTGCCCGAGATGGAGACCGGCGAGCCGTGCGTGAGGTGGCCGCCGTGTGAGAGGTTCTGCCCCATGATCGTGTCGCCGGGCTTAAGCGCGGCGAAGTAGACCCCCATGTTCGCCTGGCTGCCCGAGTGAGGCTGGACGTTGGCGTGGTCGCAGCCGAAGAGCTTCTTGAGCCTCTCGCGGGCGAGATCCTCCGCCTCATCCACGTACTCGCAGCCGCCGTAGTAGCGCTTGCCGGGATACCCCTCCGCGTACTTGTTCGTGAGCGCGCTGCCGAGCGCGTCGAGGACCCGCTTCGAGACGAAGTTCTCCGAGGCGATGAGCTCGAGCTTGTACTCCTGGCGCATGAGCTCCATCTCTATCGATTTCGCTATCTCGGGATCGAACCGCTTGAGCTCCTCGGAAATCATCTCGGCCTCCTGTGCGGAAGGTGGACGCCCGTGCACTGCGGCGCGGCGCCGGCGCGTCACGATTTCTGATCTATCTTGGCGACCCTGGCCTCGTGGCGGCCTCCGTCGAACGGGGTCTTGAGGAATATCTCCAGAAGCCGCGCCTGCGCAGCCTGGTCCTGCTTGCGGGCCGCGAGGCAGGCGACGTTGGCGTCGTTGTGGCGCCGGCTCATCTCCGCGTCGAAATCGTCGTGGAGGACCGCGGCACGCACCGAGGGGAAACGGTTGGCGGCCATGCACATGCCGATCCCGGAGCCGCAGACGAGAAGGCCCCGCTCGGCGGCGCCTTCCGCGACCGCCTGCGCGACGAGCCTCGCGTAATCGGGGTAGTCGCAGCTGTCGGGGGAGGAGGTGCCGAAGTCGCGGACCTCGTGCCCGTCCTTGACGAGGCGCTCCTTGAGCGTCTCCTTCGTCATGAATCCGGCGTGGTCGGAGCCTACGGCTATGCGCATGATACGCCCCTTTGGCTACTGCAGCCTCGCGGAGAGGAAGTCGACCGCGTCCTGGACGCAGCGGATCGACTCCGCCTCCCCGTCGGTTATCTCGATGTCGAACTCCTCCTCGAGGGCCATGATGAGCTCGATCATGTCGAGCGTGTCGGCGCCGAGGTCCGAGGAGAACGAGGCGTCCGCGGGTATCTCGTCGGCGGCCAGCCCGAGCTGCTCGGCCACTATCTCCTTGACCCTGTTCTCAGCGCTCTCCATAGGGCAAGGCCCCCTTCCCTAGTCGGCCTGCTTCACGATCTCGCGGCCCTTGTAGAATCCGCAGTGGATGCAGACCCTGTGGGGGAGCTTCGGCTGCTTGCACTGCGGGCAGGTCGAGAGGCTGACCCTGGGGAGCTTCGAGTTCGCGCTGCGCCTCATGTTCTTGCGTGATTTTCCCTGTCTGTTCTTTGGGACTGCCATTTCCTGCTCCTTTCAAAAAGCAGTGACTAGTGACTGGTGACTAGTGACTGGTATGTTTTCGATCTCCCGTCCGCCCCTTAGCCTTAACCTTAACCTTA
>JAFGMW010000042.1 GCA_016927275.1 Pseudomonadota bacterium | reverse complement strand
CCAGACCTCTGTCGAGGTCCACGTGATGCAGGGCGAGCGCGAGATGGCGGGCGACAACCGGACGCTGGGCCGCTTCCACCTTGACGGCATCCCGCCCGCGCCGCGCGGCATACCGCAGATCGAGGTCACCTTCGACATCGACGCCAACGGCATAGTGCACGTCCTTGCCAAGGACAAGGCTACGGGCAAGGAACAGAAGATAACGATAACCGCAAGCTCCGGGCTGGAAAAGAACGACATCGACAGGCTCGTGAAGGAAGCGAAGTCCCACGAGGCCGACGACAAGAAGCGGCGCGAGGAGATCGACCTGCGCAACCAGGCCGACAGCCTCGTCTACAACACCGAGAAGGTCCTCAAGGAGAACCGCGCCAAGGTCCCCGAGGAGGACGCGAAGAAGATCGAGGGGGCATGCGAGGCGTGCAGGAAGGCCATCGAGGAGAAGGACTCCGGCAGGATAAAGAGGACGATGGAGGAGCTCACCCAGGCCTCGCACAAGATGGCCGAGGCGATGTACAAGGCGACCTCGACCGAGGCCGGCCCCCAGGCGGCCGCGGGCGGGACCGCAGAGGAGCCGAAGAAAGAGGAGAAGAAGGACGAGAAGGTCGTGGATGCGGAGTTCGAGGAGACCAAGGAGTGACCGATCGTAGGGAAAAGAAGAGGCGGCGCGAATGCGCCGCCTTTTTTATTTCCGCCTCGCCGCGCCCGTCAGCCCGTCGATCTCGCCGTCGGTGAGCTCCCGCCACCTGCCGGGAGCGAGCCTCCCTATCTTAACAGGGCCGATCGCGGTCCTGCGCAGCCTGATCACCGGGCAGCCGATCGCGTCGAACATCCTGCGCACCTGGCGGTTGCGCCCCTCGCGTATCGAGATCTCGATCAGCGCGTTCTCGCCTCCCTTGTCCGCCCTGCTGACCCTCGCAGGCAGCGTCATCCCGTCGTCCAGCCGGACCCCCAGGCGGAGAGAGTCCAGCGCCTCCGGCGAGGGCTCGCCCTTGACGCGTGCGCTGTAGGTCTTCCAGATCTCGTGCCTCGGGTGGGTGAGCAGGTTGATGAAATCGCCGTCGTCGGTGAGTATGATGAGCCCCTCCGAGTCGTAGTCGAGGCGGCCGACCGAGTTGAGCCTCGCCCTGTGGCCCTGCGGGAGGATGTCCCAGATAGTGGGGCGCCCCTCGGGGTCGCTCTTGGTCACCATCGTGTTGTGAGGTTTGAAGAGTGCGATGTAGGTGGGTCCCTGCCTCGGCGCCATCGTCCTGCCGTTGAGCTCCACGCGGTCTCTCGCGGGGTCGATCGAGACGCCCTGCCTGGCGACCACTGCGCCGTTGACCGTCACCTCTCCGCGCGCGATGGCCGCCTCCGCGGCCCTCCTGGAGAGCTCACTCGACAGGGCGATGAATCTCTGCAGCCTCATCGTTCGGGGCAGCTCCATCCTGCGCCGCCGCTTCGGCCGCGCTGAAATCCCCCTCCCCGGGCGGGGCCGTCCCCGTCCCGCCGATCCGTTCTGCGGCATCCTCACCCTCCCCCGCCCCCCGGTTCTCGACCGCCTCTACCGACTCCTCCTGCTGAGAGGGGAATATCTCGCGCTCGAGCCTGCGCAGCCCCTTGAGCTGGCCCTCGAGCTCCGAGAGGGCCTTCATGTCCTCGTCGTTCTCCTCGCCCTCGTCCAGGGGCTTGCGTTCGATGACCTCGGTCTCGTCCTCCTCATCGTCGGCGTCCATCACCTCGGTGAGGTCCTCGTCGTCGGAGCTCTGCGCCTCGACCCCCTCTCCCTTGAGCTGCTCGCGCCGCTCCCTCATCAGGTCATCGAGATCCTTGAGCGTGGGCAGATCCTTGAGCGTGTTGAGGTTGAATATCTCCAGGAACTCCTTGGTGGTCCCGTAGAGCAGGGGCTGCCCGGGCTCCTGGCTGCGTCCCACGATGCGCAGGAGCCTCCGCTCGAGCAGGGTCTTGAGAACCCCTCCCGAGTCCACGCCGCGGATCTTCTCGACCTCGCTGCGGAGTATCGGCTGCCTGTACGCGACTATGGAGAGCGTCTCGATCGCGGGGCCCGAGAGGCGCATGGGCTTGGGGATCGCCAGCCTGCGGAGCCACTCGGCGCACGCCTCCTTCGTCCGGAACTGGTAACCGCCCGCCACCCTGGCGAGCGCGATCCCGCGCTGCGGGGACTGGTTCCAGTCCCTCTCGATCTCCTCCAGGCACAGGGCGACCTCGGCCTTGTCGACCCCCGCGTCGGCGAGGGCGATCGCGATCGCGCTCTCGGTGAGCGGCTCCTCGGAGACGAATATCATGGACTCGATTATAGGCCTGAGCTCATCCCTATCCATCTTGCCTCCCATTTGACCCGTCATCGTCGGTCGCCCGTGCGCCCTCGCCGGAGTCAGGCCTGTCGAATCCGGTGGCCTCGTTCTCCACGAGCTTCAGCACGTCCTCGTCCGAGACCTCCTCCATCGTGCCCTGTATGTGGATCGGGCCGCAGACGCTCTGCTGATACACCCTGATCATCCTGAGCCTGGCCATCTCCAGCAGCGCTATGAAGGTGATGACCACGTCGTATCGCCCGATCGGCTCGGGCAGGAGCTCCTCGATCGAGGTGGTGGCCCCCTTCCTCAGCATCCCGACTATCTGGTAGATGCGGTCGTTGACCGAGATGCGGTCGACCGCAATGTCGTGGTACTCCTGCTCGGGCACCTTGCGAAGCATCCTTGAGAACGCCTCGACCAGCTCGTAGATGTCCCCCTCCACCGGCCCCTGCGACTCGCAGATGACCCTCTCGGGCGCCATGGGCGTGAAGACGTCGCGTCCGAGCATCGCCCTCTCGAGGATCTGCTCGGAGGCCTGCTTGTAGCGCTGGTACTCGAGCAGCCTGCGGACGAGGTCTGCGCGCGGGTCCGCCTCCTCCTCCTCGCCCTCGGCCTCGCCCTCGGGAAGGAGGAGCCTCGACTTTATGTGCGCGAGCTCCGCGGCCATGAGGAGGAACTCGCCGGCGAGGTCGATGTCCAGCTCGCGCAGCGTGTCGATGTAGCTCATGTACTCCTCGAGGACGAAGGCGACCGGGATGTCGTAGACGTCCAGGTCGTTCTTCCTGATGAGGTGCATGAGCAGGTCGAGCGGCCCCTCGAATACCTCCAGATTCACCCTGTAGTCGTCATTCATACACCACTCCCATGACCTTCCTCACCCTCTCCATCACGTCCCTGGCGATCCCGCGGGCCTTCTCGCTGCCCTCCCCGGCCATGGCGAGAAGCTCCGCGTCCCTGCCCTCCCACTTCCCGCGGCGCTCCCTGACGGGCCTCCAGAACCGGATCGCGTTCTCGATGCAGATCCTTTTGCAGTCCACGCAGCCGATGCCCGCGCTTCTGCACTGCGAGGCGATCTCCGCGACCTTGGCCGGCTCGGTGTAGAGCCTGTGGTAGGCGAAGATGTTGCAGACCTCGGGGTTCCCGGGGTCCTGCCTGCGCTTGCGCGCCGGATCGGTGACGGCCGCCATCATCTTGCGCCGGATCTCGTCGTCGGGGTCGGCCATGTAGATGGCGTTGTCGAAGCTCTTGCTCATCTTGCGGCCGTCGATGCCGGGCACTCGTGCCGCCTCGGTGAGCATGGGCTTCGGCTCGACGAAGGCGTCGTGGCCCGTGATGAACGCGAAGCGGCGCACGAGCTCGCGCGCGAACTCCAGGTGCGCGAGCTGGTCCTCGCCCACGGGCACGAAGTCGGCCCTGTAGATCAGTATGTCGGCCGCCTGCAGGAGCGGGTAGCCCAGGAACCCGTACATGTTGAGGTCGCGGTCGGCCAGCTGGGCCTGCATGTCCTTGAACGACGGCACTCGCTCGAGCCAGCCCAGAGGCGTCATCATGGAGAGCAGCAGGTGCAGCTCCGCGTGCTCCGGCACCCAGGACTGGATGAAGATCGTGGATTTCTTCGGATCGAGGCCCGCTGCGAGCCAGTCGCGGAGCACGTCCTTGACCGATTCGGAGATCCCCTCGGTGTGCTCGTAGCCGGTGGTGAGCGCGTGCCAGTCGGCCACGAAGTAGTAGCAGTCGTACTCCTCCTGCAGCGCCACCCAGTTCTTGAGCGCCCCGAAGTAGTTGCCCCAGTGGAGTCTTCCGGTCGGCCGGTTGCCGCTGAGTATGCGCTTCTTGCCTGCCATCACGCCCTCTGGCTCACGAAGGGAGCAGATATCCCGCCACGAAGAAGACCGGGACGAGGATGTACCTTAGCAATCCGGTCACGAACAGTACAAGCAAAATCATGAAGCTGTAGCGCGAGAAGCGGTCGAACGCGTCCAGGCTCGTGACCGGCAGAATTCCCCTCAGGACCGAGCCTCCGTCAAGGGGGGGCAGCGGCAGGAGGTTGAAGAAGGCGAGCACGAGGTTCAGTATCACGCCCATCTCGAAGATGGCGTAGAGCCCGCCGAATACGGTGCCGCCGAAGCTGCCCGGCACGACCCACGCGGGCGGCATGTTCGGGAGGACCGCCAGGAAAAGCCTCGTGAGGCCTGCGAAGCAGAGCGCGAGGAAGATGTTGGATGCGGGGCCTGAAGCCGCGACCCACAGGTTCGACTTTCTGGCCTCCCCCTTGAGCCTGTACGGGTTGACCGGCACCGGCTTTCCCCAGCCGATCACAGGGGCTCCGGTGAGTATGCCTATTGCCGGCAGGATCACTGTGCCCACGAGGTCCATGTGCGGGAACGGGGAGAGGCTCACGCGGCCCAACAGGCGCGCGGTCGGGTCGCCGAACTTGTCGGCGATATAGGCGTGCGCAGCCTCGTGAAACGAAAGGGAAAAGAGGAACAGCGGATAGAAGAGGACGAATCTGATTATGCCGCTCTGCATCTTGCCTTGCTAATGGAAACAGTCGGGAAAGTCAATTGTTACCTGTACTTAGTGACTGGTAACT
>JAFGMW010000041.1 GCA_016927275.1 Pseudomonadota bacterium | reverse complement strand
GGCCGAGCTCGTCGCCGAGGGCGCGATCCCGGCGGGCCGCATGGCCACGTGCGCCGGCGACGAGGTGACGCCGAACCACTACGGCCACCTCAACGCCTTTCCCCTGAGCGCCGACCTGAAACACCACGAGGGAGGCGCCGTGGACTGGAGCGCCTCGCCGCTGGACGTGATCGGCACAGGCCCGGATTACTGCCTCGGACTGGACGAGCTGGTCGCCAGGCTCCGCGACGACCCCGGCGAAGAGGTGATACAGATCAACCACATCATGGACAACCCCACGGGGCTCATCCTCGCCTCCGGCTGGGTTACCTCGCCCTTCTACATGAAGGAGTTCGGGGTCGCCCCGCTGTCGAGCTACGCGGACCCGGTGGAGAGGCGCATGCCGCCGAGGAGCGGTGGCGTGCTCTTCCCGCTCGAGTACGGGACCTCGGAGCTCGTGACCCTCGACTTCGACGCGGTGGAGCTTATCGTGGGCATGCACCAGCACGACCCCGGCCTTCTGTTCCGCTCCGCTCTGCCAACGTGGTTCAACCTGCTCAACATGGGGCTCCTCGTCACGGCGACCGGAAACTCCGACAGCCACACCGCGATCGCTAACCCGGTGGGGCTGCCGCGCAACTTCATAGTGAGCCCGGTGGACCCTGCGGACGGGATCGGCGCGAGCCACGACGGGATCGACCTGGAGCAGTACGCGAGGAGCATACGCGAGGGCAGGGTGATCGTCTCGGCCGGGCCGTTCATCTCGGTGAGGGCGGAGGGAAAGGACGGCACCGCCGAGGTGGGCGACACCCTGTCCGGGAGCTCGGCGCGCTTCACGGTGGATGTGAGCGCCCCGTCATGGGCCTGGTTCGACAGGGTGGACGTCTATGCGAACGCGGAGCCCATACCCGTGGACGACGACACCGACATGCCCATGCAGGGGACCGCGGCGGACCCGGCGGTATTCTACAAGCCCTATCACGTGCCGCGCTATACCTATCAGCCCGCGAAATCTTTCTCGCTCAGGGACGGGACGCTCGCCGACTGGACCGAGGAGGGAGGGGTGATCACCGCCGGCGCCTCGTTCGATCTCACCGTGGGCGAGGACACCTGGGTCGTGGTCGTGGCAAGGGGCACCCCCGGGACCGGGGGCTACCGCTCGCTGTTTCCGATCGTCACCGACGTGCTCGTCGACAGGGCGAAGCCGCCCGCCACCTACGACCCAGCGGACCTCTCCCGCTTCCACTCCGACGAGCGGGTCGGCGCGCCCGCGTGGGCGATCGCCAACCCGATCTACATGGATGCGGACGGCGGAGGGTTCACCGCGAAGCACGTCCGCGAAGGCATCTCGCCTCTGGCCCGCTGATCCGACTCCCGGTCAGTATACCCTGTCGCCGTAGCCGTTCATGGTTGTGAACGGGTCCTCTGCCCGGCGCGCGGGATTGTTCTCCGTCTGCGCCCCGTTTTTCCCGCCTGAGGACCCCGTGGCAGCCGTGCTGCAGCTGCCGAAGAACATGGCGATGAGCCCCGCGAGCCCGAGGCCGCCTATGGCCACCCCCAGCCTGAAGATCGAGCAGGAAGGCTGCATGATTCGAAGCGGGACGAGGCTCGCCTTCGGCGACTCGCTGTAGGCCGATGCTGCCGGTGCCGGCTGGGAAGGCCCTGAGGTCTCATCTTTTGCAGACAGCCCGAGGATCAGCATCCCTGTCCTCTCGTAGCCCCTCGCCAATAAGTTCGTGTCTCCGCATACGTCCTTCATCTTCCACTTCCTTTCCGCGGATCGCATCCGCATGTTGAACTCGCTTCCAAAACGGCGCGATATGCGCCAAAAGCCCAGGGGCATGGAGAATCGCCCCGCGCTCCCCCCTCGGGGAGCGCCTCTGAATTCAGGATTTATTGGTTTGGAGAGCGGTTACTTAATGGGTTTGAAGCCTAAAAACGCGGGTAACTGGTAATGGCCGGAAACGCGATGTGAATACACCAAAAGCTCGGGCGCACGCGCACCAAGCCGCATGTAAATCGCGGGAAGCGCCTGTGTGTCTTTGTGGCCCGATTGGTCATTAACCCAATACCTTAAGAGAAAGGGAGATCTCGTGCAAGGGAAAACTTTGTGCGATGGAATTTTCCCGCCGGTTTCCACCCGCGATTGCGTCCTTAAATATTCAAGACTCATTGAGGTTTTTCCCTGAATCTGCTAATTTTCAAAAACTGTTTCTCAGGGGGATCGTGTTGAGGACCCTTGCAATTTCAGCCCTGGCGGCGCTCGTCGTCGCCCTCTCCGCCCCGTCGGCGCACGCCGCCACATTCGATCCGGGCGCAGGGTGGCGCTCGCTCGACTCGGCGCATTTCAAGCTTCACTACCCGGAGAGGCTGAAGGATGTCGCCGAGAAGTCCGCGGTGATCCTCGAGGAGTACTATCCGACCGCAGTCGAGACCTGGGGGTGGAAGCCGCTGGGCAAGACCCATGTGATCATAAACGACAACACCGACGAATCGAACGGGCTCGCCGCGGTGCTGCCGTACGCATGGATGCTCATCTATGTCGCGCCGCCCAACCCGGACTCGTCGCTTGCGCACTACGACGACTGGCTGAGGATGCTGCTCATCCACGAGTTCACCCACATCGTGCAGATCGACGCGGTGGGCGGATTCTGGAGGCCCTTTCGCTGCGTGTTCGGGAAGACAGCGGCGCCCTCGGGCATGAACCCGGTCTGGTTCCGCGAGGGGGTCGCCCAGTTCACCGAGACCTACTTCACCCAGGGCGGCCGCGGCCGCGGCTACTACAGCGAGATGGTGGTCCGCATGTCGGTCCTCGACGACGCGTTCCCTTCGATCGACGAGGCGGACGGCCTGGGCTGGCGCTGGCCCGGCTACAAGGGGGCGTACATCTACGGCATCAAGTTCACCGAGTGGCTGGTGGACGTCTACGGCGTGGACCGCTACAAGGAGCTCGACCGCAGGATCCGAAGCAGCCCGCTGCTCGGCATGCTCAACCACCATACGCGCAACGTCTACGGCAAGACCTTCTACGAGCTCTGGAACGAGTGGAAGCAGGCGCTCTCCGACGGCTACGCGGCACAGAGGGCCGAGATAGAGGCCGGGGGGCTCACGGCGCCGGACGAGACCGTATTCGCGGCCAAGAGGGACGAGGAGTTCAGGATCCCGACCCTCTCCCCCGACGGCTCCCGCCTCGCGTACCAGGTGGTCTCGCCTCACGGAAAACCCGAGATCATGGTCCTCGATCTCGAGACCGGGGAGAGCAGGAGGATCCAGCGGGGGCACACCGCTTCGCAGTTCTCGTGGAGCCCGGACGGTCAGAGGCTCGTCTACTCCGACGTGGGCAGGTACAAGAACTTCAACAGGTACTCCGACCTCTGGATGTACGACTTCGGGGAGGAGAGGCCGAAGAAGAGGCTCACGAGGCTCACCCGAGGAGAGCGGGCGCGCGACCCGGACTTCGACCGCTCCGGCGCATCGGTCGTGTTCGTGGCGGGGGACGCGGGCACGGACAGGCTCAAGCGAATCGAGATCGCCTCCAAGGAGATAGCCGAGCTCACCCCGAGCGTCTTGCCCTACACGCAGTTCGCGAACCCGAGGGTCTCGCCCGACGGCGGCTCATTGGCGGTCTCGGTCTGGCAGCCGGGGGTGGGCTGGCGCGTCTGGCGCTACACGGCCGGCGGGATTCCCGTCCAGAGGATCACCAAGAGCGACGGGCTGGTGGTCGAGTCGAGGCCGGTCTGGTCGCGCGACGGGAGCATGATCTACTTCTCGTCCGACGAAGGCGGCATCGCCAATCTCCACAGGGCGAGCCCCGACGGCAGGAAGGTCGAGCGGATCACAAACGTGCTCTCGGGGGTGTTTCAGCCCTCGGTCGGCCCCGGCGGCACTGTCTACGCCCAGTATTACACCTCAAAGGGGTTCGTGATCGGCCGGTTCGACGGCCTTCGAGCGAGTTACCCGGTCCAGAAGGGGCGCCCCCGCATGATATCGGACTTCTGGGACCGCGAGGGAAAGGTCGATCGCGGCGGGGTCAGGGTGAGCACCACGGTGACGACCAGGGGCAGGGGGCAGGGCGAGACGACCGCAATGGTGATGCCCGACGCCAAGGCGGGCCTCGAGGGGCCGTACCCGGTGGAGGAGATGGCGCTCACAGACCGCAACTACGTCGCGTGGGGAGCGCCGCTGCTGCTGCCGAGGTTCATCATCCCCGCGGTCGCCTACCAGGACGACACGATCTTCGCCAGCGCCTTCACCGGCGGCTCCGACCCGCTCCGCTGGCACAACTGGCTCGCCGGCCTCACCTACAGGACCGACGCCAACTACTTCGGTTTCTTCGGCCGCTACTGGTACAACAGGCACAAGGTGATCTTTGGCCTCAACTACAGGGACTACGCGGTGGATTTCGGAAATATCACCTTCGACTACGACAACGACCCGAACACCCGGGACGACCAGAGGACGGTGCATTTCTACGAGAAGAGGCGCAGCCCCTCGGCGTTCGTGGCTGTGCCGTGGAACAGGCACCTCTTCGTTCTCTCTTATTTCTACGAGGACCATATCCCCATAACGAGCCTCACCAAGGCGGAGGAGGACGCGCTCAACGAGGGGATCTTCGCCGGCTTCAACTTCCAGTACAAGTACGGGGACTCCGAGGAATACCCGGCCTCGATCAGCCGCGAGAACGGGAGGACCATACAGCTCACCGCCAACATGACCGACAAGCACCTGGGCAGCGCGGAGAACAACGAGCAGATCATCTTCTCAGGCGACTGGCGCGAGTACGTGAGCCTCTGGCGTCACCACGTGCTTGCGATCAGGGCGGCGGGCGGCATGACGTGGGGAGATCAGACGGTCCAGGGAACTTTCGGGCTCGGCGGCGCGGTGGGCGAGGGGCCGCTCGCGTCGGGGGGATCGTACACGTACTTCCAGCTGCGCGGCCTCCCCATCTCCTCCCTCTCGCGCAACAGGGCGATGGTGTTCACGACGGAGTATCGTTTCCCCATAGTCGAGCCCATGCGCGGGCTGGGGACGGCGCCGGTGTTTCTCAAACACCTCAGCGGAGCGATATTCGTCGACTACGGCAACGCATGGAACGCCCACGAGGCGGGCTCCGACAGCATAAAGACCTTCTTCGACCAGTTCCTCATGGGAGTGGGCCTCGAGCTGCGCGGGGACTTCGTCCTGGGCCACGGCCTGCCCATACACGGAAGGCTCGGCTACGGCATCATAGTGGTCAACCGCGACCGCGTGAGAAACCTCAAGGACCCGCTCCTGGGCACCGATATAAAATACGGGACCCTGCTGCTCACCCTCGGCTATGCATTTTAGGCTGGAAATATCGCCCCGGCTGGTGTCTTCTCCCTTCTCATGATCTCATCGTCATTGAAGTTGTCGATGTCGCTCGTCGCCCTGTTCGCGGTCGCCTGCGCCCAGGGAGGGGCGAGGGCCTCGCAGGTCGCTGACCCGGCCTCTGCGGCGCCCGGCCCAGGCGCACTGGCTGCAGCTCCGAGCCTCGGCTCGGTCATCACGGGGATAGCGGACCTCAGGCGCCGCGCCTCCACATACAGCCAGCCCGAGTGGGATTTCCTCCTCGGCTACGCACACTTCCACGACGGCCGCTGGGACGCGGCCGGGAAGAGCTTCGCGGCGGCCTCCGGCAGGCTCGACGGGCTCGGCGACTACCTCATCTACTATCGCGCAGCGGTGGCCAACAGGAAGGGAGATCACGCCGCGGCCCTCGCCCTGCTGGATTCCCTGGCGAAGGAGTTTCCGGACACCGCGCTCTCCCGCGACGCCGATGCGGAGAGGGCAACGGCGCTTGCCGGCGCCAGGCGCTTCGGGGAGGCCCAGGCGGCGCTCGGGCGCGCGCTCGCCGGCGCCGACGACCTGGAGGCCCGGCGCATAGAGAGGGAGATGGCTGAGGCGTACGTCCTCATGGGCGACTCCTCCGAGGGCGTCGATCGAGTCAAGAGGCTGGCGCTCTCCGCAGGCTGCGAGCGCGACCTCGAGGATATCTCGGGTCTCATCTCAGAGGTGAAGCGTCGCTTCGGCGTGGACGTCCAGAGGTGGCAGGCCGCCCCCTCCCGCCAGCTGGCGCTCGCACGCTCCTTCACCGGGCAGTCGCAGTGGCAGGACGCGGCGGCTCGGCTCGAGCGCCTGCTCTCCAGGTCGGACCTCACCCGCGAGGAGCGCGCGGAGGCGAAGTGGCTCTTGGCCAAGTGCTGTCGCTGGACGCACCGCTACGACGAGGCGATCGCCCTTCTCAGCGACCTCGTGAAGGAGGGCGGCGGGCTCAACGTGAGCGGCATCGAGTCCACGCTCGCGATAATCTATTCCAAGAAGAACGAGTACGACAAGGCAAGGGCGATCAGGCGGCGCATGATGGAGAGGGCGCCCGCCGGCTCGCGGGCCGCAGCCGAGATGGCATTCAAGATCGCGTTCCTGTACATGGACGAGGGGCGCTACGACGAGGCGATAGCGCACCTCGACCGCGTGGCCGGGATGCGCGGGGCGGGCAGCAGCGCCGTGATGGCCCGATGGTACTCCGGCTGGTGCCGAATGATGAAGGGCGACAACGCGGCGGCGCTCGCCGCGTTCGACGGGCTCATCGGCCGCAGGGCGTCGGACGCGAAGATCGACGACAGGGCCAGGTACTGGAAGGGCAGGGTCCTCGAGTCGATGGGCAGGGGCGGGGAGGCGAAGGAGGAGTTCAGGCACCTGCTCTCGAAATATCCGCGTGGCTACTACGCGGAGCTTGCCCGCCGCAGGCTCAGGGGCGACCGGAGGACCGATGCGGATTTCGTGAGGGCAGCCGGCGCGTGGCCCGACGGGGGCGAATGGAGCCCGGGCAACATCGCGGGTCAGGGCTCGCCGCGCATGGCCAGGGCGCTCATATTCGACAGGCTCGGCCTGCACGCAGAGGCGGCGCGCGAGCTCCGGGCGATCGATTACAGGCGCAACCCCGACCTGGCTGGCCCCGCCATGTGGCTCGCGGAGCGCAACTTCGCCCACGACCTGGCGTACAGGATTGCGGGCGCGAGGTTCGGGCCCTCCCTCAAGGCCGAACCGGGGAAAGACCGCTTCGGCCGCTTCGTCTGGAGGCAGACGCACCCCGCGGCGTACGAGCCGGTGGTCGCAAGCCTCTCGCAGGCCGAGGGCGTGGACCCGCTGCTGGTGTGGTCCGTGATGAAGAACGAGTCGAACTTCAGGCCCAGGGTGATCTCCCCCGCCGGCGCGGTGGGGCTCATGCAGCTCATGCCGACCACAGCCCAGCGGCTGGCGGCGGGCTCCGGCGGAGAGGGCAACTCCCGCGAGGAGCTCTACGACCCGGCCACCAACATCGCATTCGGCGTGACATACCTCGGCATGCTCGCTCAGATGTTCGGCGGCAACGCCGTGGCCATGATCGCGTCGTACAACGCGGGCGAGGAGGCGGTGGAGCGCTGGATGCGAAACGGCCACGTGAAGGACATCGAGGCGTGGATTGAGGAGATCCCCTACGCCGAGACCAACCTCTACGTGAAGAAGGTCCTCAACTCCTACTGGAACTACCAGAGGCTCTACGGCCGCGAGGCGATCGCCCAGACCGGCCCGAGGGGGCGATAGCGGATGGGAACCCAGGCGCACATATCGGAGATATTCAGCTCGGTGCAGGGCGAGGGGCTGTGCGCCGGGACGCCGATGACGTTCGTGCGCTTCGCCGGATGCTCACTTCGATGCGCATACTGCGACACGGAGGGGAGCAGGCGGGTGGGGCTTAAGTTCCGCGTGGAGACTCCGCCGCGGTCCCGAAGATTCTCAGTGTGCGCCAATCCGGTCTCGGCCGAGTCCCTCTCCGACATCCTCGCTCCATTCGACGACGGATACGTGAGCGTGACCGGCGGCGAACCGCTCGAGCAGGCGGAGTTCCTGGCGGAGTGGCTGCCCGGGGTCTCGAAGAAGAAGGTGCTCCTGGAGACCAACGGCGTTCTGCCGAGGCAGCTCAAGCTCGTCCTGCCATGGGTGGATATCGTGAGCATGGACATCAAGCTTCCTTCCTCGACCTGCGGCGTTGCGCGATGGGAGGAACACGGCAGGTTCCTTAGGGCGTTGGTCGATTCGGGCCGCGATGCCTATCTCAAGGTCGTCCTGACCGCCGGCACCTCCGACTCCGACGTGGAGCGCGCGATATCCGCAGCCAGGTCGTCGGGCGGCGCGTTTCCGATATTTCTCCAGCCTGCCTCGGAGACGCCGTCGTTCGACGCCGCGGTCCCGGGCGAGAGGCTGCTCGCGATCGCGCGCTCCTTCTCCGCGGAGTTTCCGGACGTGAGGGTCATGCCTCAGATGCACAGACAGTGGGGGGTCTTATGATCACGAGGGAGGAGTACGAGCAGCGCGAGGACCGCGACCTGGCCGGGTACGCCATGCGCAGCATGGCAAGCCGCGGCCGCAGGCACGTGGAGCAGGAGAGCGAGTACCGCACCTGCTTCGCGCGCGACCGCGACCGGATAGTCCACTGCGAGGCGTTCCGCAGGCTCGAGTACAAGACCCAGGTCTTCGTCAACCACGAGGGGGACTACTACCGCACCCGGCTCACGCACACCCTCGAGGTCGCGCAGATCTCGCGGGGGATCGCGCGGACGCTTAGGCTCAACGAGGACCTCGCCGAGGCCATAGCGCTCGCGCACGATCTGGGCCACACGCCTTTCGGACACAGGGGCGAGACAGCCCTCAACGAGCTCATGGCCGCCCACGGCGGATTCGAGCACAACAGGCAGAGCTATCGGGTGGTCACGCTGCTGGAGCGGCGCTATCCCGACTTCCCGGGCCTCAACCTCTCCAGCGAGGTGCTCGAGGGGCTGCTCAAGCACGCGAGCGAATACGACTCGCCCGAGCTCAAGGGTCTGATCACCGAATCGCCGGGATCCCCCACGCTCGAGGCGCAGGTGGTCAACGTGGCGGACGAGATCGCCTACATGAACCACGACCTCGACGACGGGCTGGAGTCGGGGATGCTGAGGATGGAGGACCTCGAACGGGTCCGCCTGTGGAGGGAGACCGCCTCGAGGGTCGAGTCGGACCATCCCGGCATCTTGCCCAAGATCCTCAAGAGCCAGACCATCCGCAGGCTCATTCACCTGCTCGTCATGGACATACAGGGAGAGACGCACGCCAGGCTCGCCAGGCTCGCGATCAAGAAGATCGAGGACGTGAGGGCGACCGCCGAGCCGCTGGTCTCGTTCAGCGAGGGGATGAGGGCGGCGACCAGGGAGCTCAAGGATTTTCTCTTCGCGAACCTCTACCGCCACTACAGGGTAGAGAGGATGGCGGACAAGTCGAACCGGATACTGGCCGCCCTCTTCAACACCTATCTCAATAACCCGAAGGTCCTGCCGCCGTCGCTCGAGCGCATCATCCGTGAGGAGGGCGGCGCCGAGCGCCGCGTGTGCGACTACATCGCGGGGATGACCGACCGCTTCGCGCTGAGCGAGTACGCCAAGCTCTTCGACCCGGACGAAAAGGTCTGAAAACCCGTAACTCGTGACTCGTAACTCGTGACTGGTGACTGGTGACTGGCGGAATAATACGGAAAGCCTTTTATTTACCGCCAGTTACTAGTCACGAGTCACCAGTCACGGAATTTACTGACGCGCTGCATATTGCCGCCTCCCGGTTCCCCGTACATCATCGGCCGCAACGATCGGAGGTAAGCCATGAAACAGATCCCTTCCGCAGTCGCAGCGCTGGTTCTGGCGGCAATCGCCCTTGTCCCCGCACGGGCGTCCGCGGCGCCGGGATGCGACAGGTCGATCGATGTGAGGGTGGGGCTCGCGGCCCGGTTCGTCACCCTGCCCGAGGCGCCCGCGTACCGGGCCTGGGGCGAGGGTGAGATATGCTACGAGCTCCGAGGCCCCGGGGCCGAGGTGCTCTCCGAGTCGATCCCGAGGCTCATATTCCGCGAGAGGGACCTGCCCGGAGGGCTCGGGGAGATGACTGTGTTCGTGGACGCGATGCCGGGCGTTAACCCGGCGGTCTCGTGGGAGGCCTTTCCGGAAGTCGTGCTCTCGAACGTGGACCTCAGGGTCCGCGCCTATCAGGGCGCGCCTGACTCCGATCCCTCGAAGGCCAGGCCCGTCGTGGATGTCGTGATGTCCAGGCTCAGCTTCAAGACCGGCCTCGTCGAGGCCGAGGGGTTGGAGTCGTTCGGCTCCCTGGATCCTGAGACGCTCTCCGCGACCCTGGTCTCGAGCGCGGTGCTGCCCGATTATCATCACCCGCTCTACGCCGAATGGCTGGCGGGCGAGCCGGTCCTGCTCGAGCTCACCGTCCGGGTCCGCAATCCGTATTCCAAGGAGTGATTCAGAAAAAGTGCAGGTCCTCGGGTCGAGGGGCTATCGGACCTCTCTCACCTTGGTCGTCGCGTGCGCCATTGATTCGATCTCCTCGCAGTAGCGCGCGAGGATCGCATCCGCGAGCCCCTTCGGCCCTATCCCGTATTCGGCCAGCCCCTTTGTGGGCACCGGCGTGCCCTCGCTCACGATGTTGATCGCGAAGTGGATGAGAGAGGAGTGCGGGGATGTTGTGGCGATCGACACCGAGAGTTTTTTGTCCCCCTCGTAGATATCGTCCCCGCGCCGCTCGATCCTCGATCCCGGCGCGAGAGTTGCGATCTCCTCCGCAGCTATGGCGACGAGCAGCCTCTGTCGCGCCACGGCGAGCGCGAGGTCGCGGTCCTCGTGCTCCGCGATGAAGTGGAGCATCGATTTGGAGAAGATCGGGGCGTTTGCAGCCACGTCCTCGAGATCGACCATGTTCCCGATCGGCACGTCTGCAGGGCCGCGGAAGCCCGCGATCGCGCTGCCGGCGATCCCGGTCATCTCGCGCACCCAGCCGGAGCAAAGCTGCAGGCCGTCGTATTTGATTTCCCTGTCGATCCAGCGCCGCTGCATCAATCACCCTTCTTTCATCGTTCATCATTCATCGTTCATGAATCTTTCAGATACCAGATCCCATGCCCCTGCCGACCTGAACGCGCGTATCGACCTCGCGCACGATTCGCAGGCCCCGCAGTGCCTCTCTCCGCCGTCGTAGCAGCACCAGAAGGCGCGGGGGTCCAGATCGAGACCGACGAACTCGGCCGCTATCTCCCCCTTCTCCATATCCCGCGCGGGGCAGAGCAGGCGCACCCTTTTCAGCGTTGAGAGCGAGAGGGCGCGGTCCGTCGCCTCGATGAACCCGGCGCCATTGTCGGGGAATGCGGCGGCCTCCTCGGCGTTGAAGCCGGCGATCACCCGCTCCGCACCAAGGCCCTCCGCGAACGAGGCCGCGATGGCGACGAAGAGGCCGTTGCGGTTCGGGACCCAGACTGCCTCGGCGCGCCCCTTCGCCCCCTGATCGAGCGTTTCGGCGGCGGCAACAGGCAGCGGCCTTTCGGCGTGGGTCAGCGCGCTCGAGCCGAGTTCGGCCAGCCACGGCAGCTCGACGGTGCGGTGCTCGATGCCGAAGCGCCGGCAGAACTCCAGGGCCGCCTCTGCCTCCCTCTCCGCGGCCCTCTGGCCGTAGTCGAAGGTGATGGCGAGCGCGATCTCCGCCTCGCGCATCGCCAGGCGGGCAGCCACGCAGCTGTCCAGCCCGCCGGAGTGAAGTGCGATTGCCCTGGGCTTCATGGTCCCTCGAAAAATGACGCGGAGTGTTCCGGGTCCTCCCACACCGTGACCCTCGAGACCCGCGCCTTGCCTGCGAGCTCCTCTTTGAGGTTCGAGTACACCCCCCGCGCGATGTTCTCGGCCGAAGGGGAGAGGCCCGAGAGGAGGGGGGCCGTGCCGAGGTCCGCGCCCTCCATCCGGCCCACGATCCCGTCCATGGCGCGATCGATCTCCCTGAAGTCCACCGCCATGCCCGCCCCGTCCAGCGTCTCGCAGGCGAGCCTCACCTCGAGGCGGAAATCGTGGATGTGCGGCTCCTCCACGGGGCCGGACGCGGTGAAGAGGGCGTGCGTCGAGGTGAAGCGGCGATTTACCGAGAGCTCGAACATGGCAGGAGCACTATCGCAATATCGGGGCGGGCGCAAGTGCCGGGAATTCGAGGTCGGCGAGCTTCAGCTGCATCGAGGTGACCGAGTTGTAGGTGTTCCACTGCGGGGTGAAGGCGACCGAGACGGTCGATCCGTGCGGCGGCGTCGCCTCCCCCATGCCGAAGCCTATGGCCTCGAATGCGTGCCCGCCCGCGGAGAGGGAGAGCTTGAGGTGCCCGTTGCCCACGGTCCTCGTGCCCGCGACTCCGATGCCGGACATGGCGATGAGCGGCTCCGGGTTGCCCTCTCCGAAGGGGGCGAGCCTCGCGAGCTCGTCCACGAGCCTAGGTGTGATCTCGTGCGGCGACGCGACCGCGTCGATCTCGAGCAAAGGGGGCGGGGCCGTCGCGCCGAATTCGGCGCACGCGGCTGCCAGCCTCCGCCTCAGCTCCTCAATGTTCGAGGGCTCGATCGTGAGGCCGGCCGCCTCCGAGTGCCCGCCGAAGCGGGGCATGAGGTCGGCGCATCGGGCGAGGGCCTTGAGCATGTCCACGCCGCCGAAGCTCCGGCACGATCCCCTCGCGGGCGAGGTGTCGCGGGTTATGACCACCGCCGGGCGCCTGAATCGCGACGCGAGCCTGGATGCGACGATGCCGATCACGCCGACGTGCCAGCCCTTCGAGTCCACGACGATCGCCGCCAGGTCCGCGGGGTCTCCCGGTATCGCCTCCAGAGCCTCCGCGAGGCACTTCTCCTCGATCGACTGGCGCTCCCTGTTCGCCCGGCACAGCCGCTCTGCGATCGGGACCGCGGCCTCGATCGATCCCGCCCGGAGGAGGCGAAGCGCCTCGGCCGGGTCGTCCATCCTGCCGGCGGCGTTGATCCTCGGTGCGAGCCTGAAGGCGACCGTGCGCGGGTCCACGGCCTCGGGCCCCGTGCCGGATGCGGCCATGAGCGCCCTCATCCCGGGGCGGGCCGCCCGCGCGATCTCGGCAAGGCCGAAGGCCGCGAGTATCCTGTTGGCGCCGGTCAAAGGGACGACGTCCGCGATGGTGCCCAGCGCCACCAGATCGAGCGAGCGCTTGAGGTTCGGCTCCGGCGAGGGGAGGCTGCCCGCCTCCCTGAGCAGGCGCCTGGTCGCCAGGGCGAGCATGAACGCCACCCCGCAGCCGGCCAGGTCGGAGAGCGAAGAGGCGCCGCTCAAAAGCTTCGGGTTCACGACCGCGTGCGCAGCGGGGAGCGCTCCCCGGACCGCGTGGTGGTCTGTGATTATCATGTCGAGGCCGAGTTCCCCCGCCCGCGCCGCCGCGTCGTGCGCTCCGATCCCGTTGTCCACGGTGAGCAGAAGCCTCGATCCCCGCCCGGCCATGCGCCCTACCGCGTCGGCGGTGATGCCGTATCCGTCGCCCTTGCGCCTCGGCAGATCTACCTCGCAGCGGCCGCCCGCCCCCTCGATGAACTCCGCGATCAGTGCCGCGCCCGCTACGCCGTCCGCGTCGTAGTCGCCGAACACCCCGACCTGATCGCCGCTCCCGATGGCCAAGGCCAGGCGCGCAGCCGCCGCGTCCATGCCCGGCAGGGAGAACGGGTCCGGCAGATCGTTGAGCGACGGCGAGAGGAAGCGGGACGCCGATTCGGGGGTGATGGGGCCCCGGCGCGCGAGCACGCGCGCGGCGATGGGGCTTAAGTCCAGCTCGCGCGATAGGGCCGTGCAGGCCCGCTCGTCGGCAGGGCCCAGGCGCCACCTCGCACAGCTGATCGCAGTCTCTTGCATAAGGCCGCTATCGCTTCGCCCAGAGCTTCTTGAGCCTAGGCCAGCCGTTGTACAGGCCGATGTAGATGGGCGAGGCGATGAAGATCGAGGAGTATGTGCCGACTATGGAGCCGATGATCATGGCGAAGGCGAAGTCGTGGAG
>JAFGMW010000040.1 GCA_016927275.1 Pseudomonadota bacterium | reverse complement strand
CGGCGTATGAGGCGAGGAGGGATAGCGAGGAGAGCGCCACGACCCACTCCGTCTGGAGTCGTATGTCTGGAGCCGTAGCGAGACAGGTATCCCTGACCCGACGCCACCCGGAGGCCATCACGCGAAGTCTTATATACGTTGCTATCACCCTAACTGCATGATATAACGCAAATTATGACCGTCAGGCCGTATAAGCTAAGGCTCAAGAAGGTCTCGGGGGCGGAGCAGGAACTTCTGGCTGCGGTTTATTCGTTTCTCCCGGCCACCGGCGCGCGGGAGGGGCTCCTCGACGGGCTGCGCCAGGCGGTCGCGGACGAGCTCGGCGAGTCCTTCTCGCTCGTGCTCGAGGCGGTCGAGCAGCAGGCGTTCGCGAGCTTCTGCGCGAGGCTACCCAGGCACCCGATCGTCGCGGTGATAGGCCTCGCGCCGTATCAGGACAAGATGCTCTGCGAGATCGACCAGACGCTCGCCCTCATGGCCGTGGAGCGGCTCCTCGGCGGGCACGTCAAGTCGCTGCCCGAGCCGAGGCAGCTGTCGGAGACAGAGCAGGCGGTGCTGCAGTACCTGATCGCCAAGGTCCTCTCCGAGGTGCACCGCAGATGCAAAGGCGAGGAGAGGATTCACTTCAGGCTGGAGCGGCTCGCGACCTCGCCGGACGAGGCCAAGGCCGCCGCTGCGGAGGAGTCGCGCTGCGCGGTGCTGGCTTATCGCGCAGGGATGGGCAGGCACGCGGGGTTCGCGAGGCTCGTGTTCCCGGAGCCGTTCGTGAAGCAGGCGATGCTCGAGGCCGAGGCGCCCGGCGAGTCGAAGCCCGGCGAGCGCGCCGCCCGCATGAGGGCAATGGAGAGATACCACTACGTTCGCACGGCGCTCTGGGCCGAGGCGGGCCGCGCGACCGTCACCCCCGCCGACATCGCGAGGCTTGAGGAGGGCGATGTGGTCCTGCTCGAGGGGGGCGACCTGGCGCTGTCGGGCCTGCCCGCCATGCGGGCCGCCGGCTCGGAGGCGAGGCCGGCGGGCGGCAGGGTGATACTGCGCGCGGGGCTCGGCGAAGGGGCGGGGCTGGACGCGGACGTGACGCTGGAGGCCGGCCGCGCCAGGGCGTGCGTCAGGGGAATCCACAGGGGAGAGTGACATGGTGAATCCAAAGGACAAAAAGGGCGACGAGACCCAGATCAACGACCTCGATGTGTTCGAGGAGTGGGAGGAGGGCCAGGAGGACGAGGGGACCGAGCCCGGCGCGGACGATGTGAAGGAAGAGGGCGGCGAGGAGGGAGACGAGCTGCCCGACTTCGCCGGCTTCGAGAAGATGGAGGCGGAGCCGGAGGGCCCCGCCGCCGAGGAGCCCCTCCCCGAGGATTTCTCCGAATCGCTCGCCGGCCTTGCGCCGGACGTGCCGGTGAGCCTGGTGGCCGTGATAGGCAAGGTGACGACCAACGTGGGCGAGCTCATGAAGCTCTCTCTCGGCCAGGTGGTGGAGCTCGGCAGGCCGCCGGGGGAGACCGTGGACGTGGTGGCGGGCGGCAGGCTCATCGCCCGGGGCGAGCTGGTCGACATGGACGGCAAGCTGGGCGTCAGAATACTGAAAATGGTTAAATGACAGTCGTGAGTGGTGAGCGATGAGTGGTGAGTTTTTTAATCCGCCACTCACGACTCACGACTCACGACTCACGACTCGATATGTTATCTATACTGTCTATTTTGGCGGCGGAGATGGAGACCGTGCCGGCATCCCCGGCGGCGGTCCCTGACTTCGCCTGGCTCTTCATCAAGATGCTGCTCCTGCTCGGCGCGGTCTGCATGGGCGCGATCATCTTCCTCAAGTACGGCGCCCCGCGCATGCCGATCTTCCGTAAGATGGCGGGCCACGGGTTCGCGAGGATCATCGCGAGGCAGGCGATCGAGCCGAGGAAGAACCTCTACCTGGTCGCGATAGGGAAAAGATATCTGGTGATCGGCACCTCCGATCATGCTATAAACGCCTTTGCGGAGCTCACGGAGGATGAGGCCAGGGCCCTCGGCGTCGAGGGAACGGGGGGAAAGCTCTCATGAAGGCTTTCATCTCAAGGCACAAAAGGTGCGCGATCGCCTGCGCTGCCGGTCTCGCGGGGCTCGCATTCTCGACCGCGGCCTGGGCGCAGGCGGGCGAGATCGGCGTCTCAAAGCCGCTGGTCCTGCTGGCGGTGCTGGCCTCGCTGGCCATGGCTCCGTTCGTGGTCATGATGATCACGTCGTTCGTCAAGATCGCCGTGGTCATGGCGCTGGTGAGAAACGCGATGGGCACGCAGCAGGTGCCGCCCAACATGATCGTCACCGGGCTCGCCATGATACTCACGATCTACATCATGGTCCCGGTCGGCTACGACATCTACAGGGTCGCGGGCTCGACGATCAACCAGGGCACGAACCAGCCCCTTCTGTCTCAGGCGTCGCTCAGGCTCCTGGCCCAGGCGGTGGACGAGGGCAAGGAGCCGGTCCGCGACTTTCTGCTCAAGCACGTGCACTCCAAGGAGCGGGCGCTGTTCTACAACCTCGGGCTCAAGCTCAGGGCCAAAGAGGAGTACCGCGCCGACATAACCGACAAGGACTTCATCAACCTCGTGCCCGCGTTCGTGGTCTCCGAGCTCAAGGAGGCGTTCCAGATAGGATTCATAATCTTCCTGCCGTTCCTCATCATCGACCTTGTGATAGCGAACATACTCCTGTCGCTGGGCATGTTCCAGATATCGCCGATCACCATCTCGCTGCCGTTCAAGCTGCTGCTATTCGTGCTCGTGGACGGCTGGCACATGATAGCGAAGGGGCTGATACTTGGATACGTGTAATGGACGCGACTCGTGACTCGTAACTCGTAACTGGCGTGATCCCGCCAGTCACTAGTCACGAGTAACGAGTCACGGGTTTTCGATGCCTGAATACTTCGTGGCGGTGGCAAAGCAGACGATGTTCCTGGCGCTGATCCTCACCGGGCCGCCGGTCATGACCGCGCTGCTGGTGGGGCTCACGATCAGCATACTGCAGGCGACAACCCAGATCCAGGAGCAGACGCTCACCTTCGTGCCCAAGCTCGTGGCGGTGGTCACGATACTCGCGCTCGCCGGCCCCTGGATGCTGGCGCAGCTGATCGCCTTCGCCTCGTCGATATACGAGTCGTTTCCAACCTATGTCTCGTGACACGTAACCCGTAACCGGTGACCGACCCGCCGGTCACGAATCACGAGTCACGAATCACGAGTCACGAGTTACGAGTCACGAGTCACGAGTCACGGTTTTTATGGAAGATCTTTTCAAAAGACTCGGCGTCAACATCGACGTCAGCTTTCACCTGATCTACTACTCCCTCATCTGGGTGCGGATCATCGCCATGGGCTCGGTGGTCCCGTTCATATTCGGCAAGCCGGTGCCCCGCTACGTTCTCATGGCCGGCTCGGTGGTGCTCGCGCTCTTCGCCTACAGAGCGACCGTCCCCGCCGAGCCGCCGCCGCTGTCCGAGGACCGCATGCTGCTCGTCGTGCTCTATCTCAAGGAGGCGTTCTACGGCGCGGCGATCGGGTTCTCGGCGGCGGTCATCTTCCACGCCATGAGCTCGGTCGGCCAGATGATCGACAATCAGCGCGGCGTGTCGATCGCCCGCTCGATACTCCCGCAGCTGGGGGAGCAGGTCTCGATCACCGGCATCTTCCTCTTCCAGCTCGGGCTCGTTCTCTTCCTGGCGATCGGCGGGCACCTCATGTTCTTCGACACGTTCTTCATGAGCTTTCGGGCCCTTCCGGTGCTCGAGTTCCCCGCCGCGGGGCCGGGCATGTTCCCGCTTATGGACATGTTCATGAAGCTCACCGGCCAGGTCCTGCTCATCGCCATGAAGCTGTCGATGCCGGTGATCATCGCCATATTCATGGCCGACCTGATCCTCGGGATCGCCAACCGCATAGCCCCGCAGATCAACGTCTGGATGTTGGGCTTCACCCTCAAGGGGAGCCTCGGCGTCCTCATCCTCTTCCTCTCGCTCACGATGGTCACCGACCAGATGCAGAGGTACGGCCTCGCCGCGGACCGCCACGTCGCCGAGGCGATAGATCTGCTGCAGGGCAAGGTCCCGGAGGGCGCGCCGCAGCCCCCCGCCCCCGAGGAGGGGCTGGCCCCTGAATCAGAGATTCCCGATGTGAAGACAATCGAATGAGCTACCAGAAACTATCAGCTTGTTAGTGGCAAGTGGGTATTCCATTCCCCATCCGGGGTCAAATGGCTGCGGTTTTGCCGGCGATCGTGTTAAATCATCAATAATTTCAATGTTATTATCTGGCATGGGATATGCATGTTAAATTTATCGCGGAGAAGTTCGCGGGGCGGGGTTTTCGAAGGCACAGACCAGGAGATAAAGATGAAGAGACTGGCGATGATGGTGGCGATTGCGGTGCTGGCGGCGCTGTGGGCGGTCGAGGCGGCGGCTGCAACTGGCAAAAGCCGTGTCCCGTCCAAGGGCGATACGATCAAGCAACTTTTCCTGCTCGCCGACACCGACGGCGACGGGGTCTTCGATCACTGGGACAACTGTCCGAGCGTCGCAAATCCGGCCGAAGATGTGTGGCCTGCAGATGGCTGGGGCCCGCCGGAGCATAAGCAGCGCGACACCGACCGCGACGGCGTGGGGGACGCGTGCGACGCATGCCTCGACACGGCCGATGGCGTCGATGTCGGCTCCGACGGCTGCGAAATCGACGCGTGCGATGCGGGCGTGGACGCGGACTGCGACGG
>JAFGMW010000039.1 GCA_016927275.1 Pseudomonadota bacterium | reverse complement strand
TTTGCGTCAGCTCCCGAAACACCTGCTCCAGCGAGTTGCTGCTCCTGGCGAGCTCGGACAGCATTATGCCGTTGTCCGCTGCCCAGCGGAATATCTCCTCGGCCCGGTCCCCCGCGTCGTCCCCCCTGAGAGTCAACCTCTGGTTCTCATCCGACGGGTCGGAGAGCCATTCTTCCAAAGAGATGCCGGCCAGCTTCGAAAGCTCCGCTGCGATGCGCTCCCTGCCGGCGCGCGCTGCGATCGTGTAGCGGGACCGCTGCGGGCTTTTGCCCCTCAGCTCCTCTATCGTCCCCTGGCCTGCGATGATGCCCTCGTTTATGATGATGGCGCGCGAGCAGGTCGCCTCCACCTCCTGCATTATGTGCGTGGAGAGCACCACGGTGCGTTCGCGCCCCATCTCCCTGATGAGGTTTCTTATCTCCGCGATCTGGTTGGGGTCGAGGCCCGAGGTGGGCTCGTCGAGTATGATGATCTCGGGCCTGTGCAGCATGGCGGCCGCGAGCCCCACGCGCTGGCGGAAGCCCTTGGAGAGACCGCCCACGCCCCTGGCGGCGACAGGGGCGAGGCCGCAGACCGAGACCATCTCCTCCACGCCGTTTCTTCGCTCGGCCTTGCCCATGCCCCTGAGCCGCCCTATGTAGTCGAGGTGCTCCACCACATCCATGTCGGAGTAGAGCGGCGCGTTCTCGGGAAGATAACCGATCCGGCGCCGCGCCTCTATCGAATCCCCTGACACGGGCATGCCGTCCACCGTGGCGCTTCCGCTGTCCGGCCTGAGAAAGCCGGTGACGACGCGCATGGCGGTGGTCTTGCCCGCGCCGTTGGGGCCGAGCAGCCCCACGACCTCGCCGCGCGAGACCTCGAAGCTTATGCCGTCCAGGGCCCGGACCTCGCCGAAGCGCTTCCTGAGCTGTTCTACGCGGATCATCGGCCGGGGATATTAGGTCAGCCGGCGGGGATGTCAAGGGGGCGGGATCGGGGATCAGGGATCGGGAGCCAGGGTCCATTGTGCCCCGTCACTAAACCCGTTGCCGAACCTCTGACTTTTTGTTAGATCGGCCGCCTGATGATAATCGGCCTCACAGGCAGAAATTGCTCCGGCAAGGGGGAGGTGGCCGGCTTCCTCAAGGAGAGCGGCTACGAGTACCACTCCCTCTCCGACATCCTCCGCGAGGAGCTCGCCGCGCGCGGCAAGAAGGTCACCCGCGAGGCGCTCATCGCGATCGGCAACGAGATGCGCCAGGCCCACGGGGCGGGGGCGCTGGCCGAGCGCACGCTCGCCAAGCTGTCGCCCGAGGCGCACGCCATCGTCGATTCCATAAGGAACCCGGTCGAGGTCGAGGTCCTGCGCCGCAGGCGGGACTTCCGCCTGGTCTCGGTGGAGGCCGACCCCAGGGTGCGCTTCGAGAGGATGAAGGGGCGCGGCCGCGAGAGCGATCCCGCGACCTTCGAGCAGTTCCTGGAGTACGAGGCGCGCGAGTCGCGCACGCCCGACCCCACGACGCAGCAGCTCGACCTCACGGCTGAGCTCGCCGACGCCGTGATCAGGAACGACGGCACGGTGGAGGATCTGAAGGGGGAGATCAGAAGGACCATGAAGTCCATGGCCGCATCGAGCGGCCGGCCTTCGTGGGACGAGTACTTCATGGACATCGCGCGCGTGGTGGCGCTGCGCGGCAACTGCATCAAGCGAAAGATCGCGGCGGTGATCGTGCGCGACAGGCGCATAATATCCACGGGCTACAACGGCACCCCGCGCGGCATAAAGAACTGCAACGAGGGGGGATGCCCCCGCTGCAACAGCTTCGGCGCGTCGGGGGAAAACCTCGACGAGTGCCTCTGCTCGCACGCGGAGGAGAACGCCATCGTCCAAGCGGCCTACCACGGCGTCTCCATCAAGGGGGGCACCATATACACAACCTATTCGCCGTGCCTGATATGCACGAAGATGATCATCAACTCCGGGCTGGCCGAGGTCGTCTACGACAGGGCGTACACAATAGCCGAGGTCCCTCTGAAGCTCCTCAAGGAGGCGGGGGTCAAGGCGAGGCAGATAGAGAGCCGGGACCCGGGACCCGGGACCAGGAAGCCGGGACCCGGGACCCAAGATTCGTAACGGGCTGCGCAGGCGGCCGGCCTTTTATTTCCGCTTGGATTATGATTTCTTTGAGCTATATACACCGCCTATGCCCGCCAAGCCGTCAAAGGAGCTCGCGACATTTCCCAATCCCAACCCCGAGCGGGGCTACGAGATCGCGATCGACTGCCCGGAGTTCACCTGCCTGTGCCCCATGACAGGGCAGCCCGATTTCGCGCGGATCAACATCCGCTACGTGCCTGATGAGCTCTGCGTGGAGCTCAAATCGCTCAAGCTCTACCTCTGGAGCTACCGCGACGAGGGGGCCTATCACGAGGCGGTGACCAACAGGATCCTGAATGACATCGTGGCCAAGGTCGCGCCGAGGTGGATGGAGGTGGCCGCGCAATTCAACGTTCGTGGAGGGATCGCGACCACGGTGACAGCCACCCACGGAAGCAGGGATTGACGATGCGCCATTAGCTCAGCGGATCAGAGCACCTGGCTTCGGACCAGGGGGTCGGGGGTTCGAATCCCTCATGGCGCGCAAACGTTAAGGAGAAAGACATGACGGATGTGCTCGCAATGACCGAAATCCCGGGCCTCAAGCTCAAGGCGCGCGGCAAGGTGCGCGATATCTACGACCTGGGCGATGAGCTGCTGATAGTGGCGACCGACCGCATCTCCACCTTCGACGTGGTGCTGCCCACGCCCATCCCGCGCAAGGGCGAGATACTCACGAGGATGTCGCGGTTCTGGTTCAAGCGCACCGAGGGGATCGTGCCGAACCAGATCAGCGCTCGCACGGTGGCCGACGTCGTGAAGGACAGGGAATGGCTGGCCAGGCTCGGCGAGCGCGCCATGGTGGTGAAGAAGGCCAGGCCGCTTCCGGTCGAGGCGATAGTGCGCGGCTACATATCCGGCTCCGGCTGGAGCGACTACAGAAAGACGGGCTCGATCTGCGGCGTTTCGCTCCCCGCGGGGATGCGCGAGTCGGAAAAACTCCCGAAGACCATCTTCACGCCGTCGACCAAAGCGGAGATAGGGCTCCACGACGAGAACATCTCCTTTGAGCGGGCTGCGGAGATGATGGGCGACGATGTGGCCGGACGCGTCCGCGACATCTCCGTCCGCATCTACGAGGAGTCTGCGGCCTACGCTCGCGAGCGCGGGATCATAATCGCGGACACGAAGTTCGAGTTCGGCATGCAGGGCGACGAGATCATACTCATAGACGAGGTCCTCACCCCCGATTCTTCGCGCTTCTGGCCCGTGGCGGGCTACGCGCCGGGCCGCGCCCAGCCGTCGTTCGACAAGCAGTACGTGCGCGACTGGCTCGTGGCGAGCGGCTGGGACAAGACCCCGCCCGCGCCGGAGCTGCCCCCCGACGTGGTCGCCAAGACCGCCGAGAAATACTCCGAGGCATTGAGGCTGCTTACTGCATAGATTATCAGACGAGATTGGCTTCGGGTCCCTGCCTACCGGCAGGCAGGCTGTCATCGGATCATTCCCTTCGACAAATTCCAAGCACCAAATTCCGAATTCCAAATAAATTCCCAGCACCAAATCCCAATGATCAAATGGTTTTGTTTGGAATTTGGTGCCTGGTAATTGGTGCTTATTTGGTAATTGGTGCTTGGGATTTGGAATTT
>JAFGMW010000038.1 GCA_016927275.1 Pseudomonadota bacterium | reverse complement strand
GCCGATGAACAGAAGAGGGCCGAGCAGGCGCAGAAGAAGGCGGATGCGCTTGCGAAGGCAGAGGCGCAGAAAAAAGCTCAGGAGGAAAAGAAGGCCGCCGCAAAGGCGGCGGCAGCGACGGCAGCGCCAACGCCCGCTTCAGCCCCTGCGACAGCATCGGCGGAGTGGAAACAGGCATTGAAGGATTTCAAAAAGGCAAAAAAGAAGTTCGAGGACGGGCTGCCGAGGATCGAGCGCAGGTACGCTGACGCGGTCAAGGCCGACAATTACGATGACATGAGGAAGGCGATGGATGCCTACGCCAACCATATCGGCGAGTACCAGACGGCGTTGAGTCATCTAGAGATAGCGTCCGACGATCCGAACAAATCAAAGGAGATCATCGAGGCGCGCGCCCTCTATAAAACCCATGACAACAAGTGGTGGGAAGTGAATCGCCAGCTCGTCTTCTCGCGCGAGCCGCAGTCGATGGAAGAGATCGTGAAGAGGCCCGGCGCAAAGGGAGCCGAGGTGATCCAGCTCTCGCAGGGTTTCGCCGGCCAGAAGATGAAGGTGGAATATCAGCTCCACGAGGATGATACGAAGGCCCTGGAATTTCTGAACAAGCAGGGCGGATACAAGTTCGTGCGGGAGGAGTCGGTACCGAAGGGCAGGAAGTACAGGTTGATATACGTTGTCAGAAACGAGGAGTTCACTTCCGTGTACTCGAGGATCAGCAGGGCGGGAAATGACAGACAAGCTGCAGCGGACGCGGCCAGCAGATTCATGAATCTCACGGTCAAGGTCTGAAGATCTCAGCTGAAGATTGAGATCATGCCGGGTCGCCCATCGCGCCCCGGTTTTTTTGTGTCACCCCTCGGTCGTCGAACCTGCGAGTTCCCTGGGGATCGTCTGCAGCGGCTCCACCTCGGGCAGCGCGGCGTCGGGGCTGCGCACCGCGCCCAGCTCCTTGAGCGTGCGCGCGCCGGGGATGACGCGCGACTCCCACGAGCCTACCGCGCTGTTGTAGCTCTTGATGGCCGTCTCCAGCCCGCGGCCCACGCTGTTCAAGTGTCTTGCGAAGGTGCTGCAGCGCTCGAAGAGATCCTTTCCCGCCTCCGAGATCTTCTGCGAGTTCTCCGCCAGCTGCTCCTGCTGCCAGCTCATGGCCACCGACCTGAGCATCACGATGAGGGTGGTGGGCGTGGCCAGCACAACGCGGCTCTGCATCCCGTCCTCGATGAGATCCCGGTCCTTCTCGAGCGCGGCCGAGAAGAACGATTCGCCGGGCAGGAAGAGAACGACGAAGTCGGGGGTCGGGTCGAACTGGGCCCAGTAGTTCTTCTGGCCCAAAAGCCTCATGTGCTCGCGCACAGCCTTCGCGTGCGCGGCGATGGCCGACTGCCGGACGCCCTCGTCGGTCGCCTCCATGGCCCTCATGTAGTCTGTCAGCGGGACCTTCGCGTCCACCACCACCGAGCGGCCGCGCGGCAGCCGCACCACGAGATCGGGCCTCTGCTTCGAGTCCGGGCCCGCGACCTCGCGCTGCTTATCGAAGTCGCAGTAGCGCGACATTCCCGCCACCTCGACCACGCGCTCGAGCGTCACCTCGCCCCACTTGCCGCGCGCGGTGGGGGATTTCAGCGCCGAGACGAGCGACCCTGTCTCGCGCGTGAGGCTGGCCTGGCCCTGTTTGAGCATCTCCAGCATGCTCGAGATGCCGCCGTAGGCCTTCTCGCGCTTGCCCTCGATCTCGGCGATCGCCCGCTCGTAGCGCTCCAGCGCCGTGGCCAGCGGCCGCGTGTGCTCGCTGATCCTGGGCTCCGCCTGCTTCAGGAACTCGTCGCGGGTCTCCTTGAGCACCTCGGAGGAGATGCCCTTGAACGTGATCTTGAGGTCGGCGATCGCCCGCTCCGACTCCTCGCGGCTGCGCTGCGCGTCCGAGAGCCTCTCCTCGAGCAGCTGCCTCTTCGCCCTCCACGAGGACCAGAGGATCGCGAGCACGGCGAGGCCGGCTGCGAGGCCGGCCAGAAACGGTATCATCCAGGTCATGCGGCGAATCTAGGACGGAGGGCGTTCACATGGCAAGGGATATCGTATTGGCGGCTCCTCCCGCCACAATTTGAGGACCCTTTTTCCGATGAAGCTGTAAAAAGGGGCCTCAAATTCTGGCTCGCGTCGCCGCGCATACTGCCGGCATGTTTATCAAAGGAAGATGCGCAAGGTCCGGCGGGAGAGGCGACAGACGATCCTTGCGCCCGCCTTCACGGGGTAGGCGTGCCAGTGGCCGTCGATATAGAGGCGGGCGGTGCGCATCTCCGGGACTATGGCGATGGAGTCCCCCTCGGGCAGAACCCCCCGCGTGAGCGCGAAACGGCGTCCCGGATCCTGCGCCGGCTCGCGCACCACGAACTGCAGCCTGCGGGAGAAGGTGCCCAGAGGCCTGCCGCCCGCGGACCTGATCGCCGCGGTGGAGCCGGGGCCCGACGATATCCAGATGCCGGAGCTCTTCTGCCGCTCGCGCCTGCCCATGGCCGATATCGTGTAGCGCACGGTTTCGGCGGGCGACGAGCCCGCGAAGAGCAGGTCGTTGAGCGCGAGGCAGGGCAGGGCGCGGCGGCCGCAAAAGACCTCGATGAGCGGCGCCCGCCTGGGTTTCGCCCGGCCTGAGACGATGAGCCCCAGCGCCTTGCCGAAGCTGTCGGGCGTGGCGGCGCAGAAGAAGCCCACGGAGTGGTCGGGCGCCGCGTTCACGCCGAGCAGCGGCACCTCTTTCGCCTCGTGGGCAGCGGCCAGGAACGTGCCGTCGCCTCCGAAGGTGACGACGAGGTCGAACCCGCGGACCCTGGGGATGTCGAACCGCGGTGCCACGCGGAAGTCGATGCCGCGAGAGGAGAGCGCCCCTGCCACCAGCGCAAACGACCGCTCCCTCTCCGAGGCAGACGCTCGGCGTGCGCGGCCGGATCGCCTCTCGTCGGCCGCCGTCTTTTCGACTATGAGAACGCGGTTGAGTTTCATGGATGGGTTATATATTAGTTTTTGCAGGGTGTTTTGCAAGGGGGCGATATGGCGGTCAAGGCAGGGGTGGAAAATAGGGGGGTGGCGATATTCGGGGGCTCCTTCAACCCGCCGCACATAGGCCACTCGGAGATCGTCAAGTGGCTCTTGACGAAGGGGCTGGCGGACGAGGTCCTCATCGTTCCCTGCTTTCTCCACCCGTTCGGCAAGGAGCTGGCCCCCTACGAGCACAGGCTGGCCATGGCGAGGCTCGCCTTCGAGCGCCCCGGCCTGCCGGTGAGCGTGAGCGAGGTGGAGGGTCAGCTCGGAGGGGAGAGCAGGACGCTGCGCACGGTCGAGCACCTCATCGGGCTCAATCCGGACAGCAGGTTCTCCCTCGTCGCCGGCGGCGACGTGGAGGCGGAGATCGACAAGTGGCACCGCTTCGACGAGCTCAAGGCGCTGGTCGATCTGATAAAGATACCGCGCGGTCCCGGCTCGCCGATCGCAGACGTGAGCTCGACTCAGATCAGGGAGCGGATAGCATCCGGCGATCCGGGCTGGAGGGATATGGTGGAAAGCGAAGTGGCGGTCTATATCGTGACGAAGGCGCTGTACTGTGAATAGTGACTAGTGACTAGTGACTAGCGGTAAATAACGGGTTTCCTGTTTTATTCCGCCAGTCACTAGTCACCAGTCACGGGTTTTAGAAGTGCAAGGTGACCCCTGCCACAGGCGAGATCTCCGCCTGCGACCCCCCGGGGAAGAGCTTGTGCGCGGTGCCGCGGACGCCGAGCACGATGCCCGAGCCGTCCTCCTCGCCGTTGAACGGGACGATCAGGTCGAAGCCCGCGATCGCGCCCACCCCAGCGCTGGAGTCGGAGCTCCCCGACACCGCCCTCGTGTCGATCCCCAGCGATAGCCTGGTGAAGGTGGTCTTCCACTCGAGCCCCAGCGAGCCCGAGACGTCGCTCGTGAGCATGGGCGAGTCGTAGGGCTCGTCCTCGGAGGGCATGTTCCCGATGTTGCCCAGGGTGAGCATGGGCGACACGAGCATCACCGACGAGAAGAGCTGGAAGCTCTCGGCAGGGAAGTCGTGCCAGCTCTTGTGCACGATGATGCCGGCGCGGTTTCCGTTGCGCTCGCTGCCGAAGAAGGCGGTGTAGGGGATGTAGCCGATGTCGGTCCGCTCCACCGTCGTCGACTCGACCGGGTCGGGAGACATGGACACGCCCGCGTTGGCGCCCGCGCCGCCGCCCATGGCCACGTCGCTTCCCGCCGCGGCGCCGATGAGCATGACCGCCGAGTTGAGCGCGTAGGAGGCGAGGTTGATCGACATCTGCCTCTTCTCGACCTCCTCCGGCAGCATCGCGAGCCTCTTGACCGGGGTGTTGATCCCCGCGAACGAGTAGGAGACGAGCCTGGCCGCGCCCAGCAGGTCCGCCAGCCCCGCCGCCTTGGCCGAGTCGCTGCCCGCGGCGAGGAAGTAGACGCCGCCCGCGGCGCCGAGCGCGCCGAAGCCCCAGAAACCGAACTCCCCCGAGCGGAGCGCCGGCGTCATCGCCGGGTTGTTCGCGGCCAGGAACGCGGACCCCGCCGACAAAAGCGGCACGTCGGCCATGCTGCCGCGGTCGCCTGAGCCGCCGTCGTCCAGGAGCCCGTACTCCTCCAGCGCCTCCATGGGCCTTCCCACCGCCTTGTCGTACATGATCCTCTGCAGGAACGCGTGGACCACCGAGTACAGCCCCTGCGTGATACCGAGCGCGCCCAGCTCCCCCTCCGACTCCTCGCGCGACACCGAGCTCCCGTCGCCGTAACCGATCTGCGCCATGAGCATGAGCTCGAGCTTTATGCGGTTGAACTCCGAGCCCTCCCCCTCGTACTGGAGGCCGTAGTGGAGCGCCGGCCCCAGCGAGAGCACGGGGCCGCGGCCCCACGGCCTGAACTCGCCGCCCAGGAAGTAGTTGGTCCCGATGTCGAACGTCCGCGCCCCGGAGTCGTCGAACTCGAACCTCTCGCCGTCGACGACTACGGTCTCGCGCGAGATCTCCGACCTGCCGAAGCCGACGAGCGGCGTGGTGCCGACCGTGAGGGCGGCGCGGAAATCGCCGTCGCCGCCGAAGCGGGGATAGCTGCGGGTGAAGCGGCCGAGCCCGATCATGAGAGCGCGGTGGTCGTGATCGGCGGTCCCGCTCGTGGGCAGGATCTTCTGCTCGGTGGTGCCGAACGGGACCTCGATGGAGAGGGCGTATCTCTCCTCGAAGTTCTCCGCGATCTCGAGCCCGAGCCCTAAGGTGTGGCCGAGCCCTCCCTCGGTGACCGAGGTGGAAAGCGGCACGCGCAGCCCGTAGCGGGCGTAGAGGCCCCACCGATCCGAGAACGGCTCCGTGGGGCTTTCCGCGGGCGCGGATATGATGACAGGTTCGCTCATGAATTCCGTGACTCGTTACTCGTGACTCGTGACTCGTTACTCGTTACTCGACTTGCCATCAACCGATCCTCGATCGCTGATCCCCGATTACTGAGCGATTATCGATTTCTGCGACATGGCGTCGCGCTCGTTGAACGTCTGGTCGAAGCAGCGCGGACCCTCGAGGAGCTCCTCGCTCCCCTCCGGGTCGCAGAACCAGCCGTTGAGCACTATGAACATCATCACGTCCTTGAACGCGAAGGTGAGCTCGTCGCTGGAGCCGAACTTGGCCGCGGCGACCACGGTCACGTTCCCTGTCTCCGGGTCCACCGGTTTTCCCCTGAGGAACGCCTGGCCGCCGGTGTAGCCGTTGCCCTGCTCCGGGCATCCGGCGGGGATGGTCCCCTCCTCGTCCTTGAAGAGGAGCCCCTCGAGGTAGCGCCACTTGCTGTAGGCCTTGTCGCCCACGATCCAGTTTCCGGTGTTCTGCTCGCAGATCGGCGGCGTGGCGAGCGAGGGGTCGTTGAGGTTTATCTTGTGCTCGCCGCCCGCCACGTCGACCTTCTCGTCCGGGATCAGGTCGAGGTCCGCCTCGGAGGAGCGCGGCCTGAGCACGCCGGTCGTGAACGCCAGGTGGAAGACCGCGTCCATCGCCGGCTTCGATCCCAGGGGGCCACCCGGGTTGTGGAAGTAGGTGGGGCCGAAGAAGCGCATGCCCGCCTCCTCGAAGGTCATCTCGCCGTCCACGGAGAAGCGGCCGGTGTCGATGTCGATCAGCGCCTGCGGCTTGTCGACCTTTTTGCAGAGGTTCGTGTACTCTCCGCCCTCCATCTCCGCCGCGGTGTGGAACGCGGGGCTGTCGTAGCGGCCGCCCGAGGCGTAGAAGAACGCGCACGCGCCTTTGCCTGCGCCGGCGCCCGCCTCGGTGAAGAGCTTGAGCTGCTCGGGGTCGCAGGGGTTCACCACCACGCAGTCCGAGGGGTTGTTGGGGACCTTCGCCGGCGGAGCCAGCGGCCCCGGGTACGACAGCGTCGAGGTGTAGATGCGCCAGCCGTTGGCGCGGGCGTTCTCCGGCACGTTGGGGTAGTCCTCGTACACGCCTCGGCTCCCGGCGGGCAGCAGCGAGTCGTGGATGAGGTTCGCGTAGTCGAACAGCGCCTCCTCGGAGTAGTCCTGCGACACCGGGTGGGTGTCCACGATGCGGAATACCGCGGTCACCCCGTCGTTCGGGACCGAGAGGGTCCTGGACGCGTCGCCCGAGGTTATGGTCATCTCGTCGAACGGGTCGAGGACCATCGCGCCGGTGAAGAGCTGCAGGTCCGCCTGCGCGGGCTCCTTTCCGGCGGCCGCCTTCATGTCGTCGTAGGAGGAGATGGCGGACAGCCCCGGGAACTGCGGGTTGAGCATGGCGGCCGAGGTCTGCGTGACGCGCAGCACGAATTTCCCGGAGCGGGGCTCGATGGCGGCCATGAGCTTCGCCGCGAAACGCATCCTCTGCTCGCTGCCGTCGGGGTTCTTCTTCGGCAGCCCCGAGGGCGCGAGCTCGACCGCGTCGATGGCGACCTCCCCCTCGAAGAGGCGCTTCGCCGCCTCGCCCTCGCCCCGGTGGAAGTCCACGCACCCCATGAGGGGCATGGTCGCGGTCGAATATGCGCCGGGCGCGATGTCGAAGCCGGGAGGCGCGATCGATACCGGCTTGAGGTCGAACTCCTCGCTGACGAGATCTCCGGTCTCCCCGTCCACCGTGGGGACCGAGCAGCGCATCCCCTTGCCCGGCGGCGGCTTGACCGCAGCGATCTCCTCGGCGGTCCCGAGCCAGCGGAAGTTGGCGGCGTCGGGCCCCGACACCGATATGCCCGTCACGCGCACGGTGGAGCCGGCCGTGTCGGGCACGCGCAAAAAGAGCGGGACCGCGGCGTCCACGGTCTGGGCGGTGATCCCCTTGAAGGGGAACTCCCCCCCGTCCGCCACGTGCTTCGTCCCGCTCGCGGTCCTGAAGTGGAGCTCCAGCGCCGGCGACTCGCTGATCGTGGTGCTGCCCGAGACCTCCGCGGTGATGTCGCCGAGGTCGGTGGTTATCCTGAGTATCGCACGGTCCTTCACCGAGCTCCCGACTCCGGCCTGCGCCCCGTCCGCGCCGACGAGGTCGCTGGGCGTGTAGGTCACGACTATGTAGGCGCTCCTCTGCTGGTACCCGGGCTGGTAGGGAGGAAGCGCGAACGGCAGCGGGGTGCCCTGCGCGGCGCCGCCCGCGAGCGCCTCGTTCACCTCGTCCTGCACCTTCGAGAAGTCGTCGGCCGCGAATATCGCGCCGGGCGGGAGCTTGAACTGGCCCGTGGAGAGGCTCCCGGGCGCCTCCTCGATCGTGACCGACTTTATCGTCATGTCCTTCACGCCCTTGTTGCGGAGCGCGATCACCTGCTTCCGGCCGGAGATGGCCAGGTCAGACGATCCCTTGAGGTCGATCGCGTACATCGGGGTCGCGTCGGGGTCGACAGGGTTGCATTCGGCGTCCACCTCGGCCATGGGCCTGCCCTCCGTGGAGACCTGGAGCAACTCGCACGGCATGGTCGCGGGATCGGGGCACGGGCCGCACGATGTGAACGCCTCGCCGCCCTCGCACGATATCTTCTGGCAGTTGAAGAAGCGGCGCTCCGCGTTGGCCGGCACCGCCGCCTCGCCCACGTCGATCCGGTCGGTCTCGGGGAGCACGACCGCCCCGTCCTCCGCGATCACGTCGAACCCGGCGCTGCCCGACTTCGACAGGGCGGTGGCCGCGAGCTGGAATGCGTCCGGCCCGATCGTTATCGTCTCGATGATCCTGCCCGGCTGCGCGTCGTTCGATGTCGGCATGAAGCTCGCGGTCAGCATGAACGACTGCTGCGGCGAGATCTGGCCCGAGAGCGGGATCGTGGAGCTCAGGCGGAACGGCCCCTTCTGAGGCGGTATGGCGATCGCCTGTGCCCTCGAGCTCGCGTTGGTGACCTTGAACCTGTCGCTCGCCTCGAAGCGCGGCCCCACGTCGAACTCGTCCTCTGCGATGAAGGTCCCCCTCCCGATTTCCATGAGCTTTCCGTCCGGCAGAGCCGAAAGGGTCTGCTTGCCCTCGGGCGATATCGCGACCCTCTGCACCTCGAAGGTCCTCTCCGAGTCGCCTCCGCACTCGGCCAGCGTCGGGGTCACTGCCCCGCGGAAGCTCGCGGTGAGCGAGGCGCCCAGGAGGTACTCGTCCGCGGCGTCGATTATGTGGCCGAGCGTGGTCGCGGTCACGAGCGTCATCGCTCCGCCCCCGTCCGGAGGGGAGCCGGATATGGAGGGCAGGTGCTCGAGCTCCTCGGTGGCGCCGGTGGTGAACGTGAGCCTGGGGACCTCGCCCACTATGCCCAGCGCCACGATGTAGAGCGAGAACCCCTCTATCTTCATGTTGCCCGCCGCGTCGACGGTGCCGGTCCCGGTGTTGCCGCTGCCGTCGCCGTCTCCGCGCGCGTTGATGGTGATGGGCGCCGGCAGCCCGTGCCCCTCGATCTCCATGTCGGGGAACTCGCTGCCCTCAATGGTCACGGCGGAGCCTGAGATGTGGAGCGGGAACGGGGGGACCTCGGTGCACAGGGCGTCGTCGTCGGAGAGCCCGACCTCGATGTTGTCCCCCTTTATCTTCACGCACAGCCGCGAGGTGAACGAGAGGGTGCAGGCCCTGCCAGACACCGAGGGGTCGGGCCCCTGTTTCTCGCCGTCGCCCGGCGGGGGGAAGTAGACCGGGGTGTAGTCCTCGCCGCTGCAGCCCGATGCCGCAACCGCTGCGATCACGATGAGCGCGGCCAGGAGCCCGCGGGGTATCATTATATATGCGGGGATCTTCATCGGCTGCTTATCGGCACCCCTCCGGGAAAGTTGCGTCAAATCGGCGGTCATGGGCGGAAGATGCCCGTGGCACCCCGGGGCGGCAATATGCGGCAGGCCAGCGCCGTGCGTCATCTTTTTGACATGTCGCGCCTTTTTTTCGAGCAACTTTTCCGGCTACCCTCCGATAAAACTCTGCATTAGAGGGTTTTCCCCTCCCTTGATGGGAGGGGGTAGGGGGAGGGTGACTGCGATCGCAGTTGTCGCCCTCACCCCCTCCAGCCTATGGCTGGAGGACCCTCTCCCATAAAGGGAGAGGGAAGGGTTTTGAGGTCATATGAAAGATGCCGGAGTGCGCATATTCGCCGTCGCATCCCTGATGGTTTGCCTCCTTGCCGCCCCCTTGCGCGCACACGCGGGCGTCGGCGATTTTCTGAACAGGGCTGCCGCGGTGTGGCGCACCATGGCCATAGGCGCGCAGGGCGGGCCCGCGGACGAAGGCGGTGGAGGGCCCGAAGGGGCAGATGATAGCACGCCCCATTCGGTCACGACCTCGACGCCGGGCCTGTGCCAGGCCCCGCAGGAGCCTCCGCGCGTCGAGTGCGAGGTGGGGTCGGGCTTTCTGTGCGTGAGCACCCCGCCGGGCGGGGTCGACGGCGCCTCGTTCGTGCTCAGGGGAACGATAGACAGGAATTCGTCGGTGCTCGCCGGCATCGCGATCGCGGCGCAGAGCGACTACACGAAGAGGATAACCGCGGTCGACACATCGAGCCCCGCAACGGCCGGGTGCTGGGGCCCCGCTGCAGGGCAGTCGCCGTTCTGCATCGACGCCGAGGGGCGATTCAGCGCGCGGGTGGAGTTGCCCGAGGCGGGGCCCTACACGGTCTCCGTGGCGGCCAGCCGTGTCCTGGGCGATTCTGCGGAGCGCAAGGTCAGGATCTCGCGCGTGAAGGTGCCGTCCCTCGACGCCTCCTCGGTCGAGCTCGATCCCGACGTGAGGGCCGCCCCCTCGACCGACGCCTCGCACGTGAGGGTCTCGGTCTCGCTCCTTTCCGGCTGCCAGTTCTGCGACTTCATCGGCGCCTCCACCAACGGAGTCGAGGTGTCGGTGGAGAACGTGATCACCGGTCCGGACGGGAACACAAGGCGCGTGGAGTGCGCCTCCACGGTCGAGCAGGGAGGGCAGGGGCTCTTCTCCATAGGGGTGCCGGTGGGGGCGGGACAGAACTCGCTCACGATCAGGGCTTGCAACGCCGCGGTCGAGGGGGCGTGCCCCTCGGTCGGCCCCGTATCTTTCCAGGGCACGGGCCCGGGCGAGACCGTGGACGGGATCACCTTCCTCTCGCCCGAGCCGCTTCCGTCGTATGACATGGACCGCTACCCCGCGATGCACTGGAAGTTCAGGATCGCGGGCGAGACCGGGTGCGTCGACGTGCGCTTCAACAGGGACGCGCCCATCGGCGTGTGCCCCGATCCGCAGGGCGCGTACTCCCTCACCTTGAACCCGAGGGTCGGGATCAACGTGGCGACGATCGCCGCCGCCTCGGGGATGGAGGAGTTCGCCTGGACCTTCGGCTGGGGCAAGATACTCTCTCCGCACGCGGGCGGCGGGGCCATGGATGTGCCGTCGGCCGTGGAGATCGCGATCCCCTCCCGCACCGCCAGGGTGATCGTGCTCCCGTTCATCAACAACTTCCTCGCCTCGGACGAGAGGGACGCCCTGATCGGGGAGATGCTCTCGGGCATGGGCGGTGGCGGGGGCCAGGACGGCGATGGGAACGAAATAGCGGTCCCCAAGTGCAGCTCGGCGGGCATCGAGGGGTTCACCGCGGAGCTGAGGGGGAGCCCGGCGCTGGGCGAGGCGCTCATCAAGGGCCTCGAGTTCGGCGAGGGGACGATGGCGCTGGCCGCCTCGTTGAAGGACGCCGAGATCGGCATCGACCTCGTCCCGGACAAGGACCTGCCCCCGCTGCCGCTCATAATTTCGTTCCGCAAGGCGCTGCTCGACATCTCGCTGGAGCAGGCCGACGACGGCGACGGGATGCCCATGCTGCTCTTGAGCAGCCCGCACGACGACTGCGACTACAAGGCGGGGAGCTACTGCAAGCACATCCCGGCCGCGCTGATACCGGAGAACATCGTGGGCGGCGCGAACTCGTGGGGAGGGTTCGTCAGGTGCGACATGGACCTGGCGAAAGGTAAGGCGAAGGAGGCGTGCGCCGCGATCAACTCGCTGAACGCGCAGACCGGCGTGATAAACGAGAAGGTGCTCGACTCGCTGAACGAGGCGATCTACTGCGGGGGATCCGCCGCGCTCACCGGGCTCCTGCGCGACGGGGCCGAGATCCCGGCGCTGTCCATCGGGTCACTGTCCGCCCCGGCCGGCAGGCGCGGGGGCCGTGGCGTGACCGTCCCGCTTGGTCTCATGCCGGGCAGCTCCATCGACCTCTTCCCCTCGGGGGTCCTCGCGGACGCGGGGCTCGCGGTCGGGGCCCATTCCATCTACTCGCACACGCCGGCCTGGGCGAAGATCCCCTCCGCGGGGATCATCAGGGGTGAGGGTTTCGGCGAGCGCTCGTTCGCAACCCCTTCCGATGCGGCCGGCGACGCGGGCGTGTCGGTCGCGCTCGACGCGGCGGGCGCCCTGATCTTCGCCGCGACGGCGCAGGGCGACGGCAGGGCGCACAGGGGCCTTCTGGACGTGGACGTGCACGAGCTGTTCTTCGAGGGCATGGGCTTCGACTTCGTGGAGGAGTGCGACGCCTTCGAGCCGGGCGAGGGGAACGAGGACAAGCCGACCCTCTGCCACATAAGGCCGAGGGTCTCGGAGATGTTCGGCACCGCGCTCACCACCTACGGCTATCTGCAGGGCAGCCACCCGCTGATGATAGCGGTGCGCGCGAACAGGGCGCTGGGCGCCAGGGTCGCGGCGGTTGAGCCGCACGAGCTCCCGCCTGTGGCGAAGTCCGACGGGGGCGAGGCGGCCCCGGCGTACGAGCCGCGCGGCCCCGTCCTCTCCGTGGAGCTCGGGGGGCTCTCCCTCTCGTTCTACGCGCTCGAGATCGATCCCTCGGTCGAGCCGGACCGGTACGGAAACCCTGCGGTGCAGGTCGGCGCGGACGGAACTCCGGTCATACGGTCGATGAGGCCCTCCGATCCCGACCCGTGGAACGGCCAGGTCATAAGCCTCGACATGACGCTGCTCGCGGCAGTCGAGATCGGCGAGCCGCTCCCCGACCCCTCGGACGAATCGGCCTTCGCGCTCCCGCTGCGCATCCTTGCGGACCGCACGAGGCTCGTTCTCACGCCGATGCCCGGGAGCAACGCGACCACCGTCCCCGCATCGAGCCTCGTCTCCCAGCTTTCGGAGAAGCTCTCGCTCGCGCTCTCCGCGTTCTCGGCCGACGGCGAGCCGATCATGATACCGGTGCCCGCGACCTTCGAGTTCGAGAGGGGGGGCGACGGGCTGCTGGCGAAGCTCGGGCTCGCCGCGATCGCGCTGGACCGCGACGGGATCTCGCTGGAGCTCGAGCCGGAGACGAGCTCGGTCTCCGCCGCGGCTGCCGCGATCATCACGCAGATCCTGCACGTCGAAGGAAAACAGAAGACCTACACATTGCCGGATTGACCCAAGTAAGACGGTGTTGCTTGGGTGACTTAGAACCGCAGGACCAGCTCGACGATCTCGTTCTCGCCCACGTCCAGGTTGACCCACTTCTTGAGGGTGACGTCCTGTTCCTCGGAGGAGTAGCTCGCCTCAACGTAGTACTTGCCCGGGTCGATCTCGAATATCTCCCAGTCGTTGGTCGTCTGGCCGGTGATGAGCGGCGTGTCGGTGGCGTAGCGGAACACCCTGAAGCTGCAGCTTATGATCCTGTTGTTGGCCCCGCGCCCGATGATCTTGAGCTTGCCCGCGGTGAATATCGCCTCGTGGCTCACCGTCTTTCCGTCCTCGATCTTGATGTCGCGGATCCAGATCATGGGAGTGACGTTCCCCTCGCCGGTGACGGGGGTCATGTCGACCGCCAGCGCGTCGTAGAGGCCGGGGGAGAGGTCGAAGACCATCCAGTCGTTCGAGGGCGGCGCCTTCGCGGCGACCTCGTCGGAGGCGGCCTTGTAGAGGGTGAACTCGGTCCTGACAGGCGATTCCTTGACGTTGCGGCCGCGGAGCCTCAGCGTCCCGAGCACGAACTGTATCACCTTCGAGGTCGGCTGGTTGGCCGCGACGACGAGGCCCTCCTCGGTGACGGAGGGCTTCGGCTCGAGTATCGACTTGGTGCTGTAGGCGGTGACGGAGTAGGTGCCCGGCGGCACGGAGATCTCCGCGGGCGCCCCGGCGGGGCTCGCCGCGCGCATCATCTCGAGCCCCGTCTCCTCGTCCTTGAGGATGAACTCCGAGGGGACGGGGTTCCCCTTGCCGTCGATCGCGGAGAGCTTCACGGTGCCCATCTCGAATATGGCGGTCAGCTCCGTGGTCTCGCCCGCCTTTATCGCCACCCCGCCGATCTTCGTGCGCGGGCTCGCGATCATCCCGGGATCCTCGCCCATGACTATGAAGTCGTAGTTGCCCGGCGCCAGCTGGGCCGACCCACCCTCGGAGGGGAGGGCGCCCGATGCGACAAGGTCCCTGGTGCCCGACTTGAAGGCGTGGAAGATGAACGGGATCGGCTGGCCCAGCGTGGTTACCCCCTTTATGGCCAGCGTGCCCTTCTGGAACACGAAGGAAAGCTCGGGCTGCTCCGTCGGGCCGACCTTCACCCCCAGCTCAACGACCGTGAACGCCTCGGGGCCGGCCTCCACAAGGTCCGCCGCCATGTCGTACGTGCCCGGCGGCAGGAAGATCGAGATGGGCGCGGCCTCGGTCTCTATTGTCGCGATCTCCTCCTTGCCCGCGTCCCTCGTTATCTTGAATATCGCCGGCACGGCCCTGCCCTCGCTGGAGAGGGCGGTGAGCGATACCCTGGCCAGATCGAAGTTTATCGTCTGCTCGACCCTGGTGGTGGCGAGGATCTCCACGCCCTTTAGCATCTTCGAGGGTTTCTTGGGCTCGGGAGAGCCGGTGTATTCGATCAGTATGTCGTAGGTGCCCGGCGGCAGATTGAGGAGCTTGGTGCCGAGGCTCTCGCCGTGGCGCACGACCTTGCTGGTGCCGGCCTCGTAGATGTCGACCGTGAACGGCAGCGGCATGCCGCCGGCCTGGGCCGAGAGCTTGAGGTTGTACGGGACCGTGGAGTTTATCGCCTGGTCGAGCGCCGCGGCCAGCTCCGCCTCGTTGCGGGCCACGAAGAGCCGGCCGTCGGTCTTCTCAGTTATGCAGGCGAGCTTCTGCTGGTCCTCGGCGGAGACGTCGAAGGCCACCACGTTTATCGCGGTCTTGACTGGCCCGGCGTCTATCGCCCCCGCCGCGGAGCACGGGTCCGCTTCGCAGGTGTCCCAACCGTCGGCGACGAGCACCATCACGCGCTCGACCGCGAGACCGCCCGGGAAGTCGTCCGCGGCGCGCGAGATGGCGTACGCGATCGGGCTCTGGCCCCTGGGCACGACCTTGTCCAGGGATGCGCGTATGGCATCAGCGTCCGGCTCGCCCATGCCCACGGCGAGCGACGAATCCTCGCAGTTGTTCTCCGAGGCGTCGTAGCCGGCGCCGAAGAGGCGTATCGAGATGTTCCTGGGGAAGTCGGCCTGCTGTTGGCGCATCTCGTAGATGACCCCGTAGAGCGCCTTGCGCATGACGTCGAACTTGGACTCGGCCGATATGCCGAGGGGAGCGGACATGCTTCCCGAGGCGTCTATGAGCAGGTTGACGTTGGTCTTGGATGTCACGAGCCTGGGCTCATAGCGTATCGCTTCCGGCGCCTCCTTCGGGGCCTCCTCGGAAGGGGATAGCGCGGGAGCGGGCAACGCGGAAACATCACCCTCTAACCTGGCATGCGGGAGCGCAAGTTCGCCGGGGGCCGCCGGCATGGCGAGCGGTCCCTTGGGAGGCTCTCGACCCGAAGGCGCTTCGGCGGGCGAGGTCCTTGGGCCAAGCGCCGGTTCCTCTGGGGCCGGCCCGGCCTCCTTTTTGGGCGCCTCCTTGGCCTCCTGTGGCGGCAGGGCCAGGGTGGGGGCCGCGAGTTTCTGCTTCACCTCGAGGACCGGCCCCCTGGCATCTTTTTTTCCTGTCTGTTCCGGTTTTGCGCGACACGCGACGAGGCCTGCCGTGGCGAGTGCCAGGATCAGGAGTGCCGATGTCGCTCTGGTTCGGATCATGCTTGTGAGCGACATTAGCACATGAAATTATTTTTGAAAACGCCCTTTCTGTGTGCCTGACAGCGATCAGCAGACAGAGCGGGTCGGGGTGATCTTCTCGCTATCGTCTCCGGGTGTCGCCGTGTCGAGGTTGTCCGTTTCGGAGCGGGGCCTCCAGCGGCTCCCCTTTCGCTGTCTCGCGGGCCGCGGACCCTCCTCATTCAAACTGCGAGTCAAAACTGCGACTTCGAGCGAG
>JAFGMW010000037.1 GCA_016927275.1 Pseudomonadota bacterium | reverse complement strand
GCGTCGATCTCGGGGCTTTTCGGATTTCGCCTGCGCATCGCATCGAGCTCGGCCTTCAAATCGGCCGAGCTGATGTCCCGCACCATAGCCCGCAGGCGCATCTCGTCGAATATCCACTCGCGGGGGGCCATCTCCGCGGCGGCGTCGACGGCCTCCTTCCGCCTCTTTTCGCTCACATCCGAATTGCCGTAGTTGCTCAGGTAGGCCAGGGCGCCGAACCAGGCGGGCCCCTCCTTAGCATGTGCGTAGCGGACCTCGAAGCCGGCGACCTGCGGATCGATCTGCAACATGGAGCCGTCGGACATGGGGACGCCGACGAGGATGTGAAAGGTGCCGTTATCTTCGTTCGAGAACATCGCGCCCAGCGCGCCCAGCGTTGGATCGAAATCGTTGACAAAGAGGAATCGGGGATCGAGGCCAGCCTCCCTGAATGCGTAGAAGGACGCGAAGCCGAGCTCGGTGCACATGCCGCAGCGCCCCTTGATCGCGTCCCAGTCCACGCGCTCGAACTTGCAGTCCCTCGCGCGCCTGAACATGGGGCGCAGATACTCGCAAAGGCCCAGGGCCATCGCGCGCCTGTGGGCGTCGCTGCCCGGCGCGGGTGCGTCCTCCCCGGCGGCGATCGCCTTGCCCATCCGCTCGATCTCGGCAGCGATGTCGGCCCTGACCCCGTCGTCGAAGCCGCCCTCGCCCGCGAAGTCGTCCATGGCGAACGGGACGGGGAAGCGGTGCCTGGCAAGCAGCGGGTAGTACCTCTTGTCCCCGTAGGCGTGCTGGAAGACCTCGGAGCGCTCGATCACGCCCTTCTTATTCGTGATCTCGGGGTTGATCAGGGAAAAACCGGTGTGAAATCCGCCGTCGACCGCCCTCTCGAGCCTGTTCGCCGGGACCCCCTCCTCCTTTGCCAGGGCGATCATGTCGTTCCAGAGCGCCCAGGTGCGGGATCCTTTCTTGAAATCGGTCTTCATGGCCATCGCTCACCTCGCTGCCGTAAGATTGTGACTGATCATGACTTTCCGGGGAGGTTTGCAGGGATCGGGCGTGATTTCAAGGGAATAAAAACGGTGGGGGGATCGAAAAAATGCCGGCTAGTCCGCTATCTCCCAGCCCCTGGCGAAGGAATCGAGCAGGATTTTCTTCGCGTATTCCGCGCCCACGAAGCGCTCGTAGCCTGTCTTCCGCAGGAGCGGCCCCGGGACGAGCGAGGCGAGGCCGCCGTTCGCCGCCGCGGCCGACGCGGTCATGACTAGAGCGCGCCGCGAGACGTCGCCCCCGTCGTCCACCTCCACGGGCACGAACACGCGCATGCCGAAGTTGAACATGAGGTCGTCGGCGGCGAGGGTCCTGCCGTTCGGCCCGTCGCACGAGCGCCTCAAGGTCCATGCGGTCCACCCACGGCCGGAGAATATGCGCATTGCGAAGCGCACGCTCGTGAAGAGCACGGCCAGCGAGTGGTACGATTCAGTGTAGCGGCGGCCCGCTTCGTCGCGGCCCGAGGCGCACGCCCTCGGTCCCGCGTTCGAGTACTTTGTGTAGAGGGGCGCGGTCGAAAGGTCGTTGACGTAGCCCTGCGCCTCGGCGGCGTCGCCGTCCACCGCATACAGCACGGTGGGCATGCCGAAGCCGTCTATCTCCTCGAGGACCTCGCGGCAGTCGGTCACGTCGTTGTACGCCATGGACTCGCACCAGTCGAAGTCGGGCGGGCACGACCGCCTCACGGGGATCTGCCGCGCCACGACTCCCCTCCTTTGCGCCTCGGCCTCGGTGAGGGCTTCTGCCCTGTATCTCTTCCTGAGCGCGTTGTGGTTTGCGGATGTCGCGCCGGAGTCGGCGGTGATGACCGAGCACAGATGCCTCTCTTTAAAGAGACCGAGCGCGCCCCTGCCGTAAGAGGCCCTGTCGATCGGGAACTCGCCGAAGCCCAGCGCGATCCCTCGGGCGATGGCCCTGGAGGCGTCCCTGCGGATCGCCTTGAGATCGCCCTCCGCTATGGAACAGCCGCTGTCGGATATGGAAACCCGCGGGACCGTCATCCTGCCGTTCTCCTATGCCCGGGACCCCCCGGATTTCGGCTTAGATATGAAAGGGGCCGAGATTTATCAAGACGCAATGCATTAATAACGGGACTCGGGATCCGGGAACCGGTAGTCGGGGAGGTCAGTCGAAGGCGTAGCGGGGACGGATGTCGACCGGCACGTCGGACAGCCGGGCTATCGCAGCCCTCATTTCGGCGGGCATGCGCCGGTGCCTGTCCACGAACTTCTTCGCTGCCGCGTAATCGCCGGTGGCCTCGATGACGAGGAGCTCCGAGGCGAGGTCCCGGACCGCGGATTCGATCTTCGAGCGGTCGATGGAGAAGAGACCGCTCCTTCTGTCGTGCCGTATCGCCCCCTTCGACACGAGGTAGTTGAACTGCATGGCGTTCGCGCCACCGTGGGCCTCGCCTATCCCGAAGCGCACGGAGCGGAAGATCCCCGCGAGATAGGTGGGCCAGACCGAGTCGATGAACCCCTCGGGGTAGAGCCCCTTTGCAGCGAGGTAGATCGCGTTGTAGAGGCCTAGCGTGTCCGCCTTGCACTCCTCGATCAGCGAGTAGAGGTCGGAGAGCGCCTTGTTGACAGTGGTCTTCTCCCCGGCGATCTCTATCTCGCCGGGGCCGATGCCGTGCGAGACCTCGTGCAGGAGGGTGTGCGCGAAGAACGCCTCGAAGTCCACGCCCGCCGCGTCCCGGCCGCTCATCACGCGCCCGGCTATCGGGAGCAGGATCTTTTCGTACTTGGCCCTCTGCACGTTCTTGAGCATCACCTTCTTCGAGCCCTCCTGCCTGCGCACGCGCTCGTCGTTCGGGAGGTTGAATGCCAGCGTCTGCACGCCCGCCCTGGTGTCGCCCGCGGAGTAGATGAGCTGCGCCACGACGATCGGCGAGGAGAGGCTGCGGCCCCTGCCCTTGTGGCGGTCCTCTATGGGGAGGTTCGCCTCCAGCTCGTCGAGGTAGCGGACGACCTTCGCCAGCCGCCTGCTCTCCTTCGGGTCCACGCGGGTGACGAACGCCTCGAAGGCGGCCTTGTATCCGAAGAGGCGGTCCTCGTAGACCTCGTAGGGGCCGATGGCCACCTCGATGTCGTGGCCCTTCATGCGCACCCAGTCCACGTCGCTCGGGAAGTAGTCGTTGGAGAAGAACGCGTCGGCCCGGCCGGCGAGATACCTCTTCAGCGAGGCATTGGAGGCGAGCCTCGACGCCTTTCGGAGGCTCGCGGCCGCGGGGACCAAAAACTCCCGGTACTCCTCGGAGTAGGGCACCGCGACGAGCGACTGTCCGCTGCGCCTGACGGCGGTGAAGTTGCTCTCGAACGGCTCGCGGTCCGCGGGGCGCTTTTTGATCCAGGAGGCGAACTCCCTCTTCGTCATGTCCTCGGGATAGTAGTTCGCGCCCGCGGGCTTGACTCCCACCCCGGCCACGAACGGACGGTCGTGGTCCAACCTGTCGAAGGGGCCGTAGTTGACGAGGAAGTACTCGTAGATCTCGGGGCTCCTCGCGGCCCGCGCCTCGAGGCGCTCGCGGAGCTTCGCGTTGCCCGAGTAGACCTGGCGCAGGAAGATCTCGTCCATGAATCGCGCCGCCTTCACCAGCTCGGCCACAAGCTTTTTCTGTCTCGCATCGAGGAGACCCCCCTCCACCTCGATCTTCACGGGCGCGAACTTCGCCAGCTGTCGCTTGATTGTCATGTCACCCTCCGCGGATGCCTGCGCCTGGCCGGCCAGAAGGGCCGCGAGGGCGGCAAAGCACAGCAACTCTCTCTTCATTGCGACCTCCGCTCTGAAGCGAGATGCACCAGGGAAACCCCGAAATCAAGGCAATTCAGGGATTTTTGCCCTTGATTTGGGGGTCGCGAGGCTCTAGCAAGGGGCAAAGAGGAGGATATCGTCATGTCAAAGAGACTCATGTGCAGCGCATTGGTGCTGGCCGCCCTGGCGGCGATAGCTGCCGCCGGCTGCGCGGCCCGATGCAAGGACTGCGGCAAGACCGTGAAGGTCACGACCCTCGGGTCGGTGCACTTCGACTTCGACAGGGCAGCGCTCAAGCCCGAGGGCAAGAGGGTGCTGGACGAGGACATAAAGCTCGCAAAACAGAACAGATCGCTCGATCTGTCGATCGAGGGCCACTGCGACATCGTGGGCTCGGACCTCTACAACCAGCAGCTCTCCGAGCGGCGGGCGCGGGCGGTCTACGACTACCTGCTCAAAAACGGGATCGACGCCGGCCGCATGAGGACCGTGGGCTACGGGAGGACGAAGCCGCTTCTGCCCAACGACAGCCCCGCGAACAGGGCGAAGAACCGCAGGGTGGAGATACACATCATAAAGGCAAGGCCGTGACTCGTGACTCGTAACTCGTGACTCGGGAATGGCGGGGGGAAACCAAGGCGGGGGGATCAAAGAGATGAACAGGGATTACCTCGAGATAGAGCGGCACATGAAGGAGGCCTCCGCGATCGGCTCGGCAGCCGGGCTCCTCGGCTGGGACCAGGAGACCATGATGCCGCCGAAGGCGGCCGGCTCCCGGGCGGAGCAGTCGGCAGCCCTCGCAGGGGTGATCCACGACAAGATCGTGGACAAGAGGATCGGCAGGCTGCTCAAGGGGCTCGCGAGGAGGCCAGGGCGCCTCAGCCCGGACCGGCGGGTCTGCGTGCGGGAGTGGCTGCGCGACCACACCCGGGCGGCCAAGGTGCCCAGGGAGCTGGTGCAGGAGCTGGCGCGCGTGACCACGCTCGCCCACCAGGCCTGGATCAAGGCCCGCAGGGCGCGCGACTTCAAGGCGTTCTCGCCGTGGCTCAGGAAGGTGGTCGCCCTCATAAGGCGCGAGGCGGAGTGCGTGGGATACAAGGGCCACCCATACGACGCGCTGCTCGACCAGTACGAACCGGGCATGACGGTGGAGAAGCTCGACCCGATCGTCCGGGGGCTCGCGGAGGGGCTCGCGCCGATCGCGAAGCGGCTCCTGGCGTCGAAAAACCATCCGGACAACTCGATACTCAAGAGGGGCTACCCCGAGAGGGAGCAGGAGGCGCTCTGCCGCGACGTCATGGAGATGCTGGGGGTGGACGCCGAGGCCTCGCGCATGGACCGCTCGGTGCACCCGTTCTGCTGCGGGATCGCGCCCACCGACGTTCGCATAACCACGCGATACGACGAGCGGTGGCTCCCGGCGGCGCTCTACGGCGTGATCCACGAATCGGGGCACGCCCTCTACGAGCAGGGGCTGCCGGCCAAGCATCTCGGCACGCCGCTGGCCGAGGCGGTGTCGCTGGGCATCCACGAGTCGCAGTCGCGGTTCTGGGAGAACGTGGTCGGACGCAGCCTCCCGTTCGCGAGGCTCATCGTCCCGATGCTGCGCAAACGGTTCCCGAGGCAGATGGCGAAGGCATCTCCCGAGGAGTTTTACAGGGCGCTGTGCCGGGTGAAGTCGACGCCGATCCGCGTGGAGTCGGACGAGGTCACCTACAACCTCCACATAGTCCTGCGTTACGGTCTCGAGAAGGACCTCATCGCGGGCGAGATCGGGGTGGACGATCTGCCGGGGCTCTGGAACGAGGGAATGGCGAGCCTGCTCGGCATAACGCCCGGAGACGACGCGCAGGGGGTGCTGCAGGACACGCACTGGTCCGACGGGCTCATCGGATACTTCCCCACCTACCTCATCGGCAACCTCGCAGCGGCCCAGCTCTGGGCGCGGATGCGCCGAGACATCCCGCGCGCCGAGGCGATGATCGCCCGCGGGAGACTCGAGCCGATCCTCGGCTGGCTGAGGGAAAGGATCCACCGGCACGGCAGGCGCTACCGGACCTCGGAGCTCCTCGAGAGGGCCACGGGCGAGCCGCTCGACCAGCGGCACTTCCTGGATTACGTAGAGTCGAAGTACGGCTCGATCTACGGCATGGACAGAGGTGCGTGAGCGTGGGGGGTGACAGCGCCCCGCATATGTTGTAATCTTTCGTGCCATGAGCAAACCGGACTACACAGTCTTCTTCACGGACCACAAGACCGCGGACACCTACTCGCTGGCCAACCAGTTCGCCGAGCACATCGAGCTGTCGCTGGTCAAGGACAAGAGCACGGTCACCAAGGAGGACGCCTACAACGCGCTGGCCATGTCGATCCGCGACAGGCTGATCCGCCGCTGGCTGCGCACGCAGCGGCAATATCGCGAGCACGACGCCAAGCGCGTCTACTACCTCTCGCTCGAGTACCTCATGGGCCGCCTGCTCGGCAACGCGCTCAACAACCTGCGGTACTACGAGGAGTGCGCCCAGATACTCGACGACCTGGGCTACAAGCTCGACGAGATCCGCGAGATCGAGCACGACATGGGGCTCGGCAACGGCGGCCTGGGAAGGCTCGCCGCGTGCTTCCTCGACTCCATGGCCACGCAGAGGCTGCCCGCATACGCCTACGGCCTGCGCTACGAGTACGGCATCTTCGATCAGAAGATCGAGAACGGCTATCAGGTCGAGGTGCCGGACAACTGGCTCACCTACCGCAACCCGTGGGAGGTGATCCGCCCCGAGCTCACCTACAGGATACGATTCGGCGGCAACGTCCAGAAGGCCCATCTCCGCTCCGGCGAGACCATACACACCTGGGTCGACACCGACGACGTGATGGCGGTCGCGTACGACATACCGGTGCCCGGCTACGGCAACAACGTGGTGAACAACCTGCGGCTGTGGCAGGCCAAGTCCACCCAGGACGTGGACTTCACCCTCTTCCAGACCGGCGACTACCTGCAGGCGGTGCGGCGCAAGAGCGGCCAGGAGGCGATCTCCAAGTTCCTCTACCCGAACGACGACAACTACTCGGGCAAGGTGCTCCGCCTCAAGCAGCAGTACTTCTTCGTCTCGGCCACGCTGCAGGACATAATCAGGATCCACAAGCGGCAGCACAAGGACCTCTCCGACTTCCACGAGAAGATCGCGATCCAGCTCAACGACACGCACCCGTCGATAGCCATCGCGGAGCTCATGAGGATACTGCTCGACGAGGAGCGGATGCCCTGGGAGCTGTCATGGGACATCGTGCGCCGCACGTTCGCGTACACCAACCACACCATCATGGCCGAGGCGCTCGAGAGATGGCCGGTGTCCATCATGCAGTCGCTGCTCCCCAGGCACATGGACATCGTCTACGAGATCAATCGCCGGTTCATGGACGAGGTGGGCAAGGTCTACCCGGGCGACGTGGACAGGCTGCGCAGGATGTCGATCATCGAGGAGGGCGCGGAGAAGAGGGTGAGGATGGCCAACCTGGCCATAGTGGGCAGCTTCGCGGTCAACGGCGTGGCGGAGCTGCACACGAGGATACTGAAGGAGCGCATCTTCCCCGACTTCAACGAGTTCTATCCCAACAAGTTCATCAACATCACAAACGGAATCACGCAGCGCCGCTGGCTGCAGAAGGCCAACCCGATCCTCTCCGAGGTGATAGATTCGCGCATCGGCGACGGCTGGGCGCTGGACCTCAACGAGCTCAGGAGGCTGGAGGATTTCGCGTCGGACGAGGAGTTCTCCGAGGCGTGGCAGAGCGCGAAGTGGTCCAACAAGAACTCGCTGGCGCAGTACATAGGCGACACGATGGGGATCGACGTGGACGTGAACTCCATGTTCGACGTGCAGATAAAGAGGATACACGAGTACAAGAGGCAGCTGCTCAACATCCTGCACGCGATCGCGCTCTACAACGAGATCAAGGACAACCCGAACGCGGAGTTCACGCCCAGGACCGTGATCTTCGCGGGCAAGGCGGCCCCGGGCTACAGGATGGCCAAGCTCATCATAAAGCTCATAAACTCGGTGGCCGGCACGATCAACCTGGACCCGGCGACGAAGGACGTGCTCAAGGTCGTTTTCCTCAGGAACTACTCGGTGTCGCTGGCTGAGAGGATCATCCCGGCCGCCGACCTCTCCGAGCAGATATCGACCGCGGGCACCGAGGCCTCCGGCACCGGCAACATGAAGCTCGCGCTCAACGGCGCGCTGACCATAGGGACCATGGACGGCGCGAACATCGAGATCGCCGAGACCGTGGGCCGCGAGAACCTCTTCGTCTTCGGCTACACCGAGGAGGAGATAGAGCAGCAGAGGCGCCAGGGATACTTCCCCATGAGCTGCCTCGAGAAGGACGAGCGCCTGCGCAGGGCGGTGCAGATGATCGCCGAGGACCACTTCAACTGGCGCGAGCCGGGCATATTCCAGCCGATCGTGGATTCGCTCCTGCGCGGGGGCGACCGCTTCTTCGTGCTCGCCGACTTCGGCTCCTACGCCGAGAAGCAGCGGGAGGCGGCAAAGCTCTTCAACGACAAGCGCGAATGGACGAAGCGGGCCATCCTCACCGCAGCGAGGATGGGCCGCTTCTCGAGCGATCGCACTGTGGCGGAGTACTCCTCGAAGGTCTGGGGCACGAATCCCGAGGAGTACTGATCAGCAGCTGGCGGTCTTTTTGTTGTTCTCGAGGTACAGCCCGATGAGCTCCTGGCCCTTGGGCGTGTCTATCAGGTCGCTGTAGCCCTTCTGGCGCAGATCACCCAGCAGGTTCGTCCAGTCCTCGTGGTTCCAGCAGGTCCTGTCCGTGAGCCATGCGTCGAGGTCCTTTCTCAGCGCAGCGGCGTCGTTGCGCCGGAGCGGCACCTCGCCGCACTTCGATATCTTCCTCCGCGTGAACTTGGATGTCACCCTCTCGAGAACCATATCCTGTCTCCTCCTCTGTTAGTGATCAGTGATCAGTGATCTGTGATCTGTGGTCAGTGGTCAGTGGCCGAGTTGTCGGGGCCGTACTCGGGCACCAGGCTCTTGAAATCCTCTATGTCGGTGATGATCCTTCCGAGCAGCTCGTCGGTCATCGCCCTGTAGTCCTCGGCGCCGCGCGAGCTGCGCGAGTAGGTGAATATGGGCTCGCCGTGGCTCGCTGCCTCCTTGAGGCGCACGTTCTGGCGGATCACCGTGTCGAGCATCATCTCCTCGAAGAAGCCGCGCATGTCCTCGAGGACCTCGCGGGAGAAAGAGGTGCGGCCGTCGAACATCGTGGCCAACGCGTAGACCCTGAGCGCCTTGTGGTTTCGAACCTCCTGCACGAGGTTGAGCATGCGGCCCATGCCGTGGAGCGCGAGGAAGCTCGTCTCAACCGTGAGCAGCACGGCGTTCGAGGCCATGAGGGCGTTGCGGGTGAGCATCCCGAGCGTGGGCGGGCAGTCGACGACCACGAAGTCGTATTTCCCCTTCGCGCCGGCGAGCAGATCGTTGAGCCGGTTCTCCCGGTTGGGCTGAGCCACGAGCCTGGCCTCGTCGTCGGCGGTTATCCCCTCCGAGGGCATGAGCGTGAGCCTCTGCGTGATGGGGACGTAGAGGTCGTCGGCGTTCACGCCCTGCGTCCGCGTCTCCAGGATGCCGTCGAAGACCGTGGCCTTCGGGCTGCGGTCCTCGATCCGGAGAAAGGCCGAGGCCTGCGCCTGCGGGTCCAGGTCCACCAGCAGCGTGCGGCACCCCTTCATCGCGAGGCATGCCGCGAGGTTGACGGCAGTGGTCGTCTTTCCCGAACCGCCCTTCTGATTTGCCACGGATATGACGAACATGAGCCCTCCCCCTAGAGGTCCCTGAACACGGAACCGCTGTTTGTTATCTCCTCCCCGTCCCCTGCCGGGGCGAAGAAGTCGTCGATCTCCTCGCGGGTCAGCACGGACCTGATCCCCACGACGCCCCTTCCCGCGGCCGGCCCCTCCTCCGCGACGCACGGCTCCGCCGCCGGCGCGGCCGGGGCCGAGACCCCGCCCGCATGCCTTCTGAGCACCATCCACGCATCGCCGGCCAGATCGAGCATCTCCATGGTGAATATCTCAAGCGGCGTCCCCATCCGGGCCGTGATGGCCGCGGCCGAGGGCGCTATCGAGCGGGCCAGCACCCAGGCCCTGGCGTCGCCGGCCCTGAAGCGGCGGGAGTAGATGTGCTGGAGCATATCGATGTTGTCGGTGGCCCACTTGCACCGCATGATGGCCAGGGCCACGTCCTCGGGCGTGAGCTCGTCGCAGACCGAGGCGGCGAGGAGCCTGCCCTCGCCGTCCACCGCGACGAGGTCTATGCGCCCGAGCTCCGGCACCGCCAGCCCCCTGCCGAGGACCTTCGACTCCGGCTCCACCGAGGCGATCTGCCCCTGCAGCGCCTCGATCGCCTCCTCCCTGTCGAAGGCGATCCGCTGCCCCGCGACGCAGAGCCGGTACGATCTCTCCTGTTTGGGGGTCATCCCCTTTATGTTTATCAGCTTCATCCCCGCCTATTTGAAGACCATCCTCGCCAGCCTCCTGGCGAAGGAGAGCGCACCCCCCTCGTGCCTGTCGGCCTGCTCCGAGCGCGCCCGCTCTTTCCACCTGGCGTTCTCGCCCTTGAGCCGCGAGGCCATGTCGCTGAAGGTCCTCGTCACGAAGCTCTTCGGGTGGAGCAGCACCACCGGCTGGCGCATGTTGACCGAGTTCTGCACGTACCAGTTGAACGGTATCCACTCGAACATGCTGAGGGTCACGCCCTCGAGGTGCCTCGAGACCACGCTCTGCATCTTCTCGAAGGCCGCCCTCGCCTCCCCCTCGTTCCTGGCGCGGTTGACGACGACCTTCACCTCGAGGCCGGCCCTACCCCTCGACATGGACTTGACCGTGGCGTAGGCGTCGAGCAGCGCGGTGACGTCTGGGGTGGTCACGACGATCACGTCGTGCGCGGTGTTCAGAAAGCGCATCACCTGCGGGCTGATCCCGGCCGAGAGATCGACGAGGATCACGTCGGCGTGGTCCTCGTAGACCTTGAGCTGGTCGGCGATGTTGCGCACCTGCCAGTCCTTGAGCTCGGCCAGGTCCGAGAACCCGGAGCCGCCGCTTATGAGCTTCACCCCGGCGTGGCACTCCACGACCACCTCGTCGAGCCTGCGCTCGCCCGAGACAACCTGCGAGATGTCGTAGGGCGGGCTCACCCCGAGCAGCACGTGGGCGTTGGCCAGCCCCAGGTCCGCGTCGAACAGCAGCACGTCGAGCCCCTGCTGGACGAGCGACACGGCGAGGTTGGTGGTGACCACGGTCTTGCCGGTGCCGCCCTTGCCGCTGGCCACGCATATCACCTGGCAGGCGGAGCGCCCGTCGTCGCCCTCCGGAACCGGCTCCGCCGCGGGCGCGGAGACGAGCACCGGCCTGGGGCGGTCCCCCCTGAGCTGGTCCGGATTCACATCGGTTATATCTTTGAGCGACCTGGCAAGGACACGGCGGTTTGCTTGTGCCATCGGTCTCCCCCGCACACATCGGAACGCCGTTAACGTCAAACTTTTCCCTTATTTACCACTTCGCGGCCCATGAAACAAGCACTTGTTATATGACACGGGGCAAAGGGGGAAAGATGTCCGGTCACTGACCGCACAGCCTCTTCGAGAGGGCGCGGTCGAACCCGTAGACGTCGTGCCTGAACACGGGCTCACCCCTCTCGTCGCCGCGCGCCGAGATGTAGAGGATGTGGATCGGCATCTTCTCGGGCAAATCCACCACGAGCGGGCTCGCGCGCTTCATGGCGCCGTCGATGCGGCCCCGGTCCCAGGCGCCGGTATCCCTGAGGAGGTACTCGGCGAACCAGATCGGGTCGGAGATGCGTATGCAGCCGGAGCTGAACGTGCGCGTGCCGGAGTTGAACAGCGACTTGGTGGGCGTGTCGTGCAGATAGACGTCGTGGCGGTTCGGGAACATGAACTTGACCCTGCCGAGGGCGTTGTCGTCGCGCGCGTCCTGCACGATCCGGTAGGCGAAGTTGGAGGCGTCGACCTCCTCCCAGTCGATGGACTCCGGCTCCACCTCCTCGATCCCGGTCTCGCCGACGGTGTAGACCTTCATCCCCTGCCTGCGTATGTAGGAGGGGTCCTTCTTTATCTTGGGAAGCTTGTCCTTGACCGCGATGGAGCGCGGGACGTGCCACTTCGGGGAGAAGACGATGAACCGGATGTTGTCCGACATCAGCGGCGACTTGCGGTCGACCATGCCGGCGATGACCTTCATCTCCTTTATCGGGGCGCCGTTCTCATAGATGGTGAGCGAGAACTCGGGGATGTTGACCAGGGCGTAGCGGTCGGTGACGATGACGTGCCTGAGGCCCCGGAGCCTGTCGAGGTTGACCCTCACCTGGCAGGCGCGGAACGCGGGGTCGTAGTTGAGGTTGGCCAGCGTGGCCCTCCCTATCACCCCGTCCACTCCGAGGCCGTACTTCTCCTGGAAGCTCATGACCGCCTGCACCAGCTCCTCGTCGTAGAGGTCCTCTGGCAGGGCGGCGGAGCTCGCGGCCATGTGTCCGTTTATCTCCGACCTGTTCCTCTCCGCGGACCGGCTCGGGCCCTGCACGAACCCCTCCGCTGCGAGCCTCGCGCGGATCGCGGGTATGCGGGGATCGCGCTTGCCCGGCTCTATCTTCCGGGCGCCCCCCTCCGGGACTCTGGGCCATGACTCGGAGGCCGCCATCTCATCGGCCCTCTTCATCGCCGCCATGAGGCGGCGGTACTCTTCGGTCTGAGGGGCGAGCCTCTCCAGGGCGCCCTTCACGTCGCGCCTCTCCAGGGCGGCGGCGAGCGCCGCCACGAGGTCGGTCCCCGATTGCGGCCTCTGCTGGTTGGCCCGTGAGAAGTAGGGGTTCTCGATGCCTGCGTCGAGGTGCGAGGCCAGGGTGAGGAATGCGTCGGTCATGAGGACGTCGCGCGCAGGCCCGCTTTCGAGCCGCTCTATGGAGTTGAGGTGGTACCGCTCGGGCCTGAGGCCGTGCTCGCCCGCGCCCTTGATCGCCTCGATGAGCGCCCTGGAGTCGCGCTCCGAGCCGAACGCCGGCTCGAACGACCTCGCGGAGTAGAAGCGCTCGAGCTGGGCCCTCAACTCGAGCGGCTCCCCGGCCTCGTCGCCGCGGGAGCGTACGAGCTGCTCTATGCCTGCCGCTGCCGGTGAGAGGGCCGCCTTCGCCTCCTCCGCATTGCCCGCTGACGGCGAGGAGAGGACGGTCAGAAAGAGGACCAGCGCTGCCGCGACAACCTGCATCACACACCCCCTGTGCGCGGCCGGAAAGACGACCGCGGCTGGGAGGATGTACGAAAACTTTCGGGATTCATCAAGGGTTTGTTAGAGGTCGAACTTCTGCAGGTACTTCGGGATGGTGACGGCCCATCCGAGTTCCTTTGCGATGCGCGCCTTGAGGGCCTCGGCCGCCTTCGGCTCGCCGTGGACGAGGAACGTGGTCTTGGGCGGCTGCTTGAACCCGCGCAGCCAGCGCATGATGTCGTTGTAGTCGCCGTGCGCGGAGAGCGAGTCCATGAACTCCACCTCCGCATTGATCGTGACCGGCATGCCGTGGATCTTGACCGCCTTGGCGCCGTCGAGTATCGCCCTGCCGCGCGTGCCCGCAGCCTGAAACCCGGTGATCACCAGCGTGGAGTTGTGGTCGGGCAGGTAGGCCTTGAGGTGGTGGAGGATGCGGCCGCCCGTCATCATGCCGGAGGACGAGATTATTATCGCCGGTTCCCTGAGCGAATTGAGCTGCTTGGACTCCTCGGGGTCGTGGACGCGAATGAGCCTCGTGGGGCTGAACGCCCTGGTCGGCTCGGAGCCGTTCTCGAAGAAGTTATGCTCGCTGGCGTACTTTATGTAGATCTGAGTGGCGTCTATGGCGAGCGGGCTGTTGAGGAACACCGGGATGTCCGGCAGCCTGCCGTGCTCCTCGAGCTTCTTGAGCACGTAGAGGACCTCCTGCGTGCGGCCGACGGCGAACGAGGGTATTATGACCTTCCCCTCCCGCTCCACGGTCCTCTTTATTATCCCCTCGAAGCGCGAGAGCACGTCCTCCTCGGTGTGGAGCCGATCGCCGTACGTGGACTCGAGCACGAGGTAGGTGACCGATTTGACCGGGCCCGGGTCCACGGCGATCAGGGCGTCGTAGGTGCCTATGTCGCCGGCGAACATGATGTTGAACTTGTGATGGGCCTTTTTGACCGAGACGTTTATCACCCTCGAGCCGAGTATGTGGCCCGCGGGCCTCGGCATCATCCTCACATCGGGGGAGAGCTCGTACCACTCCCTGTCCGGGACCGCCTCGAGCTGGCCGAGGCAGCGGACCGCGTCGTCGTAGGTGTACAGCGGCAGCGGGTCGCGGTGCTTCGAGAAGCCGTGCTTTGCCGCGAATTTCGCGTCTTCCTCCTGTATGTAGCCCGCGTCGGGGAGCAGTATCTTGCACAGCTCCACGGTCGGCTCCGACGCGAGGATCGGGCCCGAGAACCCGTTCTTCACGATCAGCGGCAGGTACCCCGAGTGGTCTATGTGCGCATGAGTCAGGACTATGGAGTCGATTCTCTTGGGATCGACGGCGAGCGGCTGCCAGTTGCGGAGCCTCAGCTCCTTGAGGCCCTGATAGAGACCGCAGTCGACGAGCCAGTGCGTGTGGCCGTCCGTCAGGCAGAACTTGGAACCGGTTACCGTCTGGGTGGCGCCCAGGAATTGAAGTCTCACGTGGCCGCGGCTCTCCCTTCGGGATCAATTCGAAAGATATTAAGCGTTCGATCGGTGAAACGCAACAGAAAGGAGCGCCCTCTCACGGGAGAAACGATTCGGAGACGGTGCTTGAGAGCTCGATGCCGCGCCCGGTCAGCCGGAGGCGTCCGCCGCGGCGCTCCGCCAGCCCCTCTTCCGCCAGGCGAGCAGCGGCGGACGGGAAGGCCTTCTCGAACTCGACGCCGAACGCAGCCTCGAAGTCCGCGATCGATATCCCCTCCGCCTTTCTCAACCCGAGAAAACAGTACTCGGCCATCGCGGTTCGCCTGTCTATCGGCTCGTCCTCGGCCGCCTCCGTCTCCGCCCCGCCGGCCATGTACGCGCGCACGTCGCGTGACTGGATCCACCGTCTTGCAAACCCGTAACCCGGAACCCGGGACCCGGAACCGGGAAATCCCTCTTCATCTTTTTCGGATCCCGGATCCCGGATCCCGGATCCCGATTTAAAGAAGGAGGCGGCCCCGGCGCCGAGACCGAGATACTCCCCGTAGCGCCAGCAATCGAGGTTGTGGCGGCATTCGAAGCCCTCGCGTGCGAAGTTGGATATCTCGTAGCGCCGCCATCCGCCCCGACCCAGCATGCGCGCCGCGACTCGCATCTGCCTGAGCTGCTCGTCGTCGCACGGCAAGGCCTCGGGATACGGGATTCGGGATTCGGAACTCGGCAAGGCAGCCACCCGGATTCCGAGTCCCGAGTCCCGAGTCCCGAGTCCCGACAAGCGCTTTTGGAGCGGCGTGCCTTCCTCGATGGTCAGCGCGTATGCCGAGACGTGCTGCGGCTGAAAGGTCATGGCGACGCGCAGGTCGTCCTCAAGATCGGGGACCCCCTCGCCCGGGATCCCGTACATGAGGTCGAGGCCGACCGAGCCGAAGCCCGAGTCCTGCGCCTCGGCGATCGCCCTCATAGCATCCCCGGCGGTGTGCGCGCGCCCCAGCCCCTTGAGCAATCTCTCCTGGAACGACTGGACTCCGATGGAAATTCGAGTGACGCCTGCGGAGCGGGCGCATCGGAACCAGCCGAGATCCGCGGTGGCCGGGTTGACCTCGCAGCTGATCTCCGCCCCGTCCTCCACAGCGAAGCGGCCCGCGACTGCGGCCAGCACCGACTTGAAGAACGCAGGCGGCATGAGCGAGGGGGTGCCGCCGCCGAAATAGACGCTTGCGACCCGTCGCCCCGCGAAGAGGGGCGCATCGGCATCGAGCTGCGCCAGCACCGCCCTCAGGTAATCAACATGCGGAGGCGGCTCGCGGCCGATCGGCTCGGAATAGAAGTCGCAGTAGTCGCACTTGCGAAGGCAGAACGGTATGTGGATATAGATTCCAAACACGCCAGTCACCAGTCACCAGTCACGGCCTCTATACCCATCCCCTCAATTTCATCGCCTCTGCCACGCGATTGACGGCGACGAGGTAAGCGGCGAGGCGGTAGCGGACCTTGCGGGATTTGCGCATCTCGCTCACGGCGCGGAATGCGGAGGTCATCTTCTCGTCCAGGCGCTGGTGCACCTCGGGCAGCTCCCAGTAGAAGTTGTAGGCGTTCTGCACCATCTCGAAGTAGGAGACGGTCACGCCGCCGGCGTTGGCCAGAAAGTCCGGGACGACCTGCACCCCCTTCTTGTCCAGGATGACGTCCGCCTCCGGCGTCGTGGGGCCGTTGGCCAGCTCGAGCACGAGCTTCGCCTGAACGCGCTCCGCGTTGGCGGCCGTGATCTGGCCCTCCATCGCGGCAGGGATGATCACGTCGCATGCGGTGAAGAGGCAGTCCTTGGAGTCGGCCGACCACTCGCCGCCCTTGAAGCCCTTCAGCCCGCCGTGGCTCTGGAAGTGCTCCATCAGGGCGCGGATGTCCAGCCCCGACGGGTTGTGGATGGAGCCGTCGATCTCGCCCACGGCGACGATCCTGCCCTTGAGCTCCTCGTCTATGATCCTGGCCGCGTTGCCGCCCACGTTGCCCAGCCCCTGTATCGCATATCTGGCCTGCGCCGGATCGAAACCCATCTCCCGGGCCGCATCGCGCAGTATGTAGACGCCGCCGCGCGAGGTCGCGTCGGCGCGCCCCTTCGAGCCTCCGATCGGGATCGGTTTCCCGGTGATCACGCCCGGCGAGTTGTACCCCTTCTGCCAGTAGTACTCGTCCATCATCCAGGCCATGATCTGCGGCGTGGTGTAGACGTCCGGCGCGGGGCAGTCCTTCTCCAGGCCGATGATGTGGCCGATCTGCCTTATGTACTGCCTCGAGAGCCTCTCGATCTCACCGGCGCTCATCTCCTTTGGATTGCAGATTATCCCGCCCTTGCCGCCGCCCAGCGGCACGTCGACCACCGAGGTCTTCCACGTCATCCATGCGGCGAGCGCGCGCACCGTGTCTATGTTCTCGTCCGGGTGGAAGCGTATGCCCCCTTTCGTGGGGCCGCGCGCGTCGTTGTACTGCACCCGGAAGCCCTTGAATACGCGCACCTGGCCGTTGTCCATGCGCACCGGCAGGGAGACATGCATCTCCCTCATCGGCTCGCGGAGGGCCGCGTGCGTGCCCGCGTCCAGGCCCAGGATCTTGGCCGCCTCGTCCAGCTGCTGCTGCGCCATCTTGAACGGATTGTGCGTATCGCCTGTCATTTTCCGCCTCCCCGATTTTTTTAGAGGACCCTGGCTTATCACCAACCCCGGGGGCTGTAAAGCCATAGACCGCAGCGGCCCGTCTGCCCGCAAGTTGCGATTGACTACCCTTCGCCCCGTGTGGTCTACTCGAATCATGGTACAGATGCCGATGGTCCTGCCCCTGGACGGCGTCTCGTTCGAGCGAGCGGCGAGCGCGCTCGCCGGCATGCCGGGGTTCTTCTGCATCGACGCGAGGAGATCCCACCCTTCCCAGGGTCGATTCTCAATAGTCTCCGCCCTCCCGTCGAACACGTTCTCCATGGCGGGCGCGTTCATCACCGTGGACGGCCACACCACGATAGACAGCCCCCGCGAGGCCCTCTCGCGATTCGCCGGCCTCGCGGCCGCCATGCCCTGCGACCCGTATCTTCCGTTCAGCGGCGGGATCGCCGGCTACATAGGTTTCGAGGGGGCGCGGGCGATCAGGGGCCTCGATCCCGCGCGGGGCTTCTCGAGGCATTCGCAGTGCCGGCTCGGCCTCTATGCCGCAGCCATGATCTTCGATCACTCCGAGGGGACGGCCGGCCTCGTGCTGGGCGGCGAGAGCCGGTCCGAGGCGCAGGGGAAAGCCGACGCCTTCCTCGAGGCGCTCGAGTTGCGCACCGCTTCGGCTGCGCCGCACGCGCCCCGGCCGACAGAGGACATGGGGCTCAGGCTCTCCCCGGACGAACGCTCGCTCCGCAGGATACTCAACGACGCCCGCCACTGGCTCCGCTCCGAGGCGTTGAACCACGTGCACATCGTGCGCCACGGGCAGCGCCCTCTTGCCGAGGACGAGGCGCTGCGCATCTTCCTCGACCGCCCCGAGGCCCAAGCCGTGCGGGCCTTTTTCACGCACGAGGGATCGTCCTACATGGTCTCATCGTGGGACTCGCTCCTCTCCATCGATGGGAGGGCGCTGAAATCGACCCTGGCTTCGAGCCCGGACGCCGATTCGAGCCCTAGGGTGCGCCGCCTTGTGATTGAGGAGATCGAGAGGCAGATCCGGCGCCTGTGCGAGGCGCCGATGCACATGCGCTCCGCGACCGGATCGACTCCGGACCGCACCGTATTTGAAGGGACGCTATCGCGGGAGGTCTCCCCGGTGGACGCGCTGGCCGGCCTGATCCCCTCCAACTGCCTGACCGGCGCGCCGCACGATCGCGCGCTTGAATTCATCGACTCCAGCGAGGACATCCACCGCAGCCTCTACGGCGGCGCCTTCGGCACCATGGACCCGCTGAGGACCCGCTTCTTCACGGTCCAGGGGATCGCCACCGCTGCGGACGGAACGCTGGGCACCACGGTGGGGGTCGACCTCACCGAGGATTCGGACGAGGACTCTGTCGTGGGGCAGTTCGACGCCCTTATCAGCCGGGCTCATCTTCAAACGGATTGAATCTCTCGAACCCTTCCAGGCCTTCCATGGAATCCAGCGCGCCTGCGAACACGGCGGCCGCGCTCCGGATCATGACGGCGTCCTCGCGGGAGCCGCACTCCGAGGGCCGGGGATTGAGCGCCTCGTCGAGCCTGTAGTAGCGCATCTCGCCGTCCGGGCGGCTCACCATGGCCTCCGCGAGGCCGTCCGCCCCGCGGTGGATGATCACCTCCGAGCCTCCGTCAGGGACCGACAGGGTCATGTCGACAGCCTCCGGCCCCACCGATACGGTGAGCTCACCTCCGGCCAGATGCCTGTGCATGACCACGGTGGTGTCGGTGTCGCCGACCTCCCTCCTTATGCTCTCTATCTTCATCCCCCCTCCTTCCGATTTCACTAAGGCCATTATCAAGCAATATGCGTGCCAGCGAAAACAGGCCTGCTCGGGCGATATAAGGGAATGGATTGCCCTTGCCCCTTTCTTTTTGATAATCGCGTCAGGGCTCTGACACATGCGGCATAAATTATTTCGTCTTTTCATGATATTGAATAATATCAATTAGTTGTATTGTGCGAAATTGGCCGTTTATCATAGCAACTTATATTGCCAAATGGCGATAAGGTGTTACAGGCAGTGCGTGCAGGGAATAGAGGAGAGACGATGGCCGGTCCGGGCAAGGTCGCGACAAACGACTACCAGATAGCGCTCGCCAGAAAGGTCATGGAGGCAAACGCGACCGGCGAGGGCATAAGCGATGAGGAATGCGCGGACCTTGAAAAGGGGGTCCTCCCTGACGTGTACGTCTCAAAGGGGCAGTGCTCGGCGCTGAGGGGCGCGCTGGGCAAGGGCCTCTCAGCGATAGTCACGCCCGAGGAGAATGGCAGGCTCAAGGCCATGGGGTTGGCCGATTACTTTCGCGCGACATTGGCCGGGCCCGACGGGATGAGCGCCTTCCGCGTCCGTCGAGCAAACGTGGCTGAGATGGCCTCCTTTTTTTCGGACATCGACGCGATCAGGGAGCTGGGCGAGATGGGGGCCGAGGCCAGGGACGAGGCCGGCCAGGTGGTCAAGATACTGCTTGATCTGATAGACCGAAGCTACAAGGAGACCAAGCTCGAATGCATCGATTCCCTGGGCAGGATCTTCGCAAAAGACAAGGAGACCCTTCGCAAGCTAGGCGCCCTGAAGAGGGGAAAGGACCCTGACGTAAAGGCCGCGGCGATCCTGGCGCTCAAGAGGATAGAGGCTGGCGAGGTCGAATCGACCCCTGCCCAGCCCCCGACCCCCGCCCCGGCTCAACCAAAGCCCTCGGCGGCGCAGGACCCGCTGGGCGACCACGGCGTGCCCGCTCTCCTCTCTGCCCTCTCGCATTCGGACCAGGGCGTGAGGCTCTCCGCGCGCAGCGAGCTCAGCCTGATGAAATCGGGCCGTCTTGAAAAGGAGCTGCTGCGCTGCCTTGCGCATCACGACCCGTCGGTGCGAGCGAAAGCTGCCGAAGAACTGGGCAGGGCGATGACCGGCGACAAAAAAGCCCGGAAAAAGCTCCTCGGCCTGCTCGACGACGATTCGCCCAAGGTGAGGATCGCGGCCGCCAAGGCGCTGGGCAGAGTCGGAGAATCGGCCTCTGCAGTCAAAATCGCCCGAATGATATTTTCGGACCCTGATCTGGGCACGAGAATCGAGGCGACGGGGGCCCTCATCGCGCTGGGGCCCAAGGCGAAGGATGCGGTCCCGCTGCTCGTCGACATATTCGTCACACGGGGCGCGTCGGAGGCAAGGAACGCGGCTTTCCTCCTGGGAAAGATGGGGGCCGTGAGCGCGCCTGCAGTGCCTGCCCTTGTCGGGCGCCTGGAAGACCCCGATAAACAGCTCGTCAACAGCGCCCAGAGTGCGCTGCGCAACATAGGGGCACCTCATCCCGACCAGGCCGAGGATCTCGTGGCTCTTCTGGAACATGCAGGTTTTGCGGTCAGGCTCGGCGCAGTCGATGCGCTTCTCAAGATGGGGGAGAAAGCCCAGGTCGCGGTTCCATCCCTCGCCGCAAAGGCAAGCGGCGGGAACCGCGACGCCAGGGCGGCCGCTGTCTTCCTGCTGGGAAAGATGGGAAAGGCGGCGGCCTCTTCCTTGCCGGCCCTCTCCCGGATCGTCAACGGGAAGGGCGAATACAAGGAGCGAAAGGCCGCATGGGACGCGATAAAGAAGATAGACCCCTCATCGGACATCCCGGCGCCTCTGAATGAGACTCGCCCCGCTGTCAAACCGCCCCCCACGCCCGACTCCGCAAAAACCGGATTGTCGAAGGAGGAGGCCGACGAGATGCTCAGTCTCTTGAACCAGGCCCGCTCCGAGGGGAGACGATGCGGAGACGAGGGATACTTCCGGGCCGCTCCGGCCGTAGCCTGGAACGAAACTCTGGCGAAGGCGGCGCTGGAGCACTCCGTCGATATGGCAACCAAGGTCTACTGGGATCATAAGGGGAAAGACGGGAGGAGAGTATCGGACCGGGTCACGGCGGCCGGATACCGATGGAGGCACGTGGGCGAGAACATCGCGCTGGGCCAGACCTCGGTCCAGAACGCGGTGGAGGCTTGGCTCAAGAGCCCGCCCCATTGCAAGAACATCATGACACCGGAATTCAAGGAAATCGGTGCGGCTTACTTCTACGGGACCGATGTGCCTCAGGATATTAAAGACAATATCGGATATCATAACCCGATATACTGGACAATCGTGTTCGGCAGGAAGGAGTGATCAGCCGGCCGCCTTCTCGATGTACCACGCCATATACTCCTTTGCGCGGCTGACCGCGGCGGAGACGCTCTCGCCCCTGGCGAGGTGCGAGGCGATCGCCGAGGCGAATCGGCAGCCGGTGCCCCTCGGAGATTTCCCCTCTATGCGCTGGGCGGAGAACGAGTGGTACTTCTCCCCGTCGAACAGCACGTCAACCGCGTCCCCCGAGAGATGCCCACCCTTCACTATCACGGCCAGCGGCTTGACGATCCTGTCGCGCATCTTCATCACGTCGCGGTGGATCGTCTCCGCAGCCCTGCGCATGGTGTCCAGGCCGGCCACCTGCATCCCGGCGAGGGCCGATGCTTCCGGGATGTTGGGCGTTATCACGGTGGCCAGCGGCATGAGCTGCTGGCGGAACAGCGGGAGCGCGTCCGCGTCGAGCAGCGAAGCGCCGGACGAGGAGTGGAGCACCGGATCGAGCACGATGTTGTCGGCATCCACGCCCCTGAGGAACCAGGCGATCGCGCGCACGTTCGACTTGGTCGCGACCATCCCGATCTTGATCGCCGCGATATCGCGGCCGGCGCACGCGGTGGCCAGCTGCTGAGTGAGCACGTCCGCGGGGGTCGGGTGGATGGAGAGCACCCTCTCCTCGTCCTGGGCGGTGATGGCGGTGATCGCGGAGATGGCGTCGATCCCCATGTCGGCCAGGGTGCGCAGATCGGCCTGGACGCCGGCGCCGCCAGATGGGTCCGAGCCTCCTATTGCAAGTACTGTGCGCTTACCGCTCATAATCTTTCCGAGAGGGTCGTGGCACTCTCTGTAAAACCGACACCCTTCGCCCCCCTAAGTTGTATGCCTCATTCTCGGCGACGCGAGCCAGAATTTGAGGCCCCTTTTTACAGCGTCATCGGAAAAAGGGTCCTCAAATTGTGGCGGGAGGAGCCGCACGAATCTTTCGGACAAACCATCTCGTTTCAGCGGCCACGTCGGCCGCGTTCGCGAGCGCGCCGATCATCGCGACCGAGGCGACGCCGGTCGAGAGGACGTCGTCGACGTTCGCGCGGCCGATCCCGCCTATGGCGACCACCGGCGCGCCGGCCGACTGCACGAGCTCCCTGAGCCGGCCCGTGCCCTGCACCGGGTGGCCCGGGCCCTTTGTCGCCGTGGGGTAGATCGCGCCGAAGGCCATGTAGTCGGCGCCTGCCGCTGCCGCCGCAATCGCCTCATCCTTCGAGTGGGAGGAGTAGCCGACCGTGAGATCGGGCGCGCGTCTTTTTATCGACTCCACCGGCTCGTCGTTCTCCCCCACGTGCACGCCGTCGGCGCCGATCTCCAGCGCGAGGTCCACATGGTCGTTCACGATGAACGTGAAATCATACTCAGCCTTCAGTTTCATGATCTCTACAGCAACCGCCTTCATCATCCGGGTCCCGGCATCCTTCATCCTCAGCTGCACAATCCCGCATCCGCCCTCGAGGAACGAGCGCGCCAGCGCGGGCAGCGATGCGGCCGGACGTGAGGAGCTGTCCGCGATCGCGTAGAGCCCTTTGATCCTGCAATTCGTGACCGCCATCGTCATCCTATGCCCAGGTCCCTCATCTTCTTCCGCAGGGTATTCCGGTTGATCCCAAGGGCGCGGGCCGCCTTGAGCTGGTTGCCGCCCGCCCACGCGAGGCAGCGCTGGATGAGCGGCCTCTCGACCTGCTCGATCACCGCGCTGTGGACCGAGCTCACGTCGTGGCCGCCGAGCCTCTCAAAGAAATGGGCGACCTTGTGTCCCACGACGTGCTCGAGCGAGAGCTGCTCGAACGCGGCTTTGGCGTACGCCTCGTGGTCGCGGGCGCAGCGCGGCGGGAAATGTCCCGCCTCGACCGTGCCGTTCGACGCCGCGAGCGCTGCGTAGTAGACCGCCCGGCGCATCTCCTGCGGATCGTCCCCCCAGCGCCTCCTCGCGACCCAGTCCTTGCCGCTCTTGCCCAGGACCTTCCTGCCTAGGGACAGCCGCTCGCAGCACTCCGCGAGGAGCTCCTGGGCCCTCTTCACCGCCTCGCGCCTGTGGATCCATTCCATGACCGCCATGGGAGGCAACCCATAGTAGGGCCCCTGCGGCATTGCAAGGCCGATTCTGATGTGCTTCAAAGCCCTCATGGCATGGCGGGCAAAGGAAAAGATGCGGGGCCTCGCCTCGCGCGAGGTGGGGGCCCTGAAAAAGGATTGGGGCGGCAAGGCATCCATCGCGCTCGTATTTCCCAACACCTACCGCGTGGGCATGGGGAACCTCGCGGTCCACTCCATCTACTCGATCCTCAACGCGAGGTCCGCCGTCGTGTGCGAGCGGGCCTTCATGCCGCATCCCTCCGAGCTCCGGGAGCACATCCTCTCGCGCACCCCCGTGCTCTCCGTCGAGTCGCAGAGGCCGCTGGCGGAGTTCGACGTCGTGGCGCTGAGCCTCTCGTTTGAAAACGATTACCTGAACCTGCCGGAGATCTTCGGCCTCTCGAAGATACCCCTGCGCGCCGCGGACCGCAGGCCGGATCAGCCGCTCGTGATCGCAGGGGGCGCGGCCCCCACCCTCAACCCCCTGCCGCTGGCCCTGGTCGCCGACGCGATACTCCCGGGCGAGTTCGAGGCGTTCGCGGACAGGGTGGCGCCGATACTGGAGGAGGGGCTGCCGGGGCGCGAGGCGCTCGTCGAGCTGGGCAAGGTGCCCGGGGTGATCGTGGGGGCCCCAGGCGCCCCTGCGGAGAGGATGCGCGCAGGGGACCTCGATTCTTTCAAGACCCAGACCGCGATCTACTCGAGGGAGGCGGAGTTCGGCGACATGCATCTCATCGAAGTGGAGCGCGGCTGCCGGCACAGATGCCGCTTCTGCGCTACGCCCGCGATCTACGGGGAGCCCAGGCGGCGGAGCGCATCCGCGGTGCTCCGCATGGTGGATGAGGGGCTCGCACACCGCAGGAAGTTCGGGCTGATCGGGGCCGACATCCTCTCCCACCCCGATTTCGAGGAGATCGCGGAGGGGATCCTCGATCGCGGGGGGTCGTTCTCTCCGTCTTCGGTGCGCGTCGACGCGATGGACGCGCGCAAGGCAGAGCTGCTCCGCAGGGCGGGCCACCGCTCGCTCGCGCTCGGCATCGAGGCGGGGAGCGAAGCGCTGCGCCGCACGCTCGGCAAGGGGCTCTCCGACCGCCGCATACTCGAGTCTGTCGAGGCGCTGGCGGTGTGCGGGATCACGAGGCTGAGGCTCTATTTCATGACAGGGCTCCCCGGCGAAACCGACGCGGACGTGGCGGCCATCGCGTCGATTGCTCTCAGGATTCGCGATCTGATGCGCGCCGCCGCCCCCCGCTCGAGCAGGGCTACCGCGGTCGATCTCACCGTCACCCCGTTCGTGCCCAAACCGGACACCCCGTTCGCCGGCAGGCCGTTCGCAGGCGAGGCGGAGATCAAGCGCAGGTTCCGCGCTCTCAAGGCGACGCTCTCCCGGGAACCGGGGGTCGCGATGCGCACCGACTCCGCCCTCCAGGCCGCGATCGAGCACAGGCTCGCCAACTCGGGCCCCGAGGCAGTTCGGTTCCTGGAGGAATCGAGGGAAAGATCGGCCCGGGCCGCCATGCGGGGCTGATTGACTGCCGACCACCCCGATGCTAGTGCTGCACCTCCCATGAAGAGGTCTCTGTCCACAGCTGCAATCGCGCTGGCCCTCGCCCTCACGGCGGCAGCGACCCCCGCATCGGCGGCGGGCCGCGCCGGGATCAACGATGTCTACGCGATACACTTCGTCGTGGACGGTACCAACCTCAAAGCTTTCGAGCGGGCCGTGAACGAGGGCAGGCTCCCCACCGTGAAAAAGACATTTTACGACGGCGGAGCGGTGTTCACGCACGGGCTGTCATTGTTTCCCACCACCTCGACCACGGTCTATCAGTCATATGTCACCGGTCTCCTCCCGGGACACGCGGGCATCCCGCACCTGGAGCGCATGGACCGGCAGACGGAAGATGTGATCGGCTATTTGACCGTTTCCGGGTTCGACCGGATAAACAGCGACCTCATAAACCTGAGGGCGCTCACGAACCCAGAGGTCGCCGAGCTCCAGCCGCAGACCACGATCTTCGAGCTTCTGGCCGGCCATCCCACCGAGGTGATCTACTCCTCGTTCTCGCGCGGGGCGACCGGGCGCCACCCGAAGAGGGCGCCGGTGCGCGCGCTGTGGTCCACCTACGTCTCGGACGACGTGGAGAACGTGGACTTTCTCGCCATGAAGCGGGTGATGAAGATCTTCCGAAGACCTCTGAAAAAGATCCCCCGCTACACGATGGTCGGCCTCTACTCGTCGGACATCATGGGCCACAGGCACGGCCCCCACAGCGAAGAGGTGCAACAGGTGCTCAGGCAGTTCGACGTGTTCCTCAGGGACTTCCTGAGGCTCATCGAGAGACGCGGGATAGCGGAGAGGACCTACATCGTGGTCTCGGCGGACCACGGCATGCACGAGTCGGGCGAGCTCTTCGACCTCAACGGCGCGCTGGCGCGCGCGGGCTTCACGATGAAGACCCCTGAGTCGCGCAGGGGGAGATACGGGATCTATGCGGCCAGCCGCGGCGTCGCCTCCTCGCACATCTATGTAAGGCACGACAGGGGATTCGAGCCGATCACAGACCCCGAAATCCCGAGGCACATGAAGGGCCGGGATGGCTCCGAGATAGATCTGATAAAGGTCCTGCAGGGGCTCGACGCGACCGAGTTAGTGGCGGTGAGGGCCGGCGAGCGGAAGGCGCGCATCTTCGACAGCGAAGGCGCCTCTGCGGAACTCTCCTGCTTCACCATCGCAGGCGAGGACTACTGCAGCTACAGGCCGCGCGGGGGCGATCCTCTCGGCTACTCGACCTCCCCGGCCACGAAGCGGCTCGCCGACGGCAGGCCCCACTCGGCGGAGGCCTGGAAGCACGCCTCGAGCGGGGAGCGGTACCCCGACGCGGTGATCGGCCTCTCGCAGATCTTCCGCGACGGCCGCGCCGGCGACATATTCATCACTACCAAGGGCAGATACGGATTCAGAAAGGTCAAGGAGGGCAACCACGGCGGGCTCATGGAAGAAGACATGCGCACGCCTTTCATGATATCGGGGCCTACCGTGCCGAAGGGGAGATTCCACACGGCGAGGCCCGTTGACCTCTATCCCCTCACGCTTGAGTGGTTCGGTCTCGACGTACCTGAAAAGAATTACGACGGCACGGACCCGTTCAGGCCGCATGAGAAAGAGGATGCCAGGATAGAGAGGCTGGCGGCAGCGGAGCAGCTCATGGAGGAACGCGGACGCGCAGGCGTCAGCGGGGATCTCAAACCCCTGGCAAGGCAGGAGGCCGCAAAAAGAATGCAGCTCGTCGAGAGGCTCACAGCGCTGCTCAGCGACATGAAGAGGGGCGATAGAAAAAGCCCCTATGCGGCGGACCACATCGCGATCGTGGAGAGGGCGCTGGCATGGGCGCGCGGCGCGCACGAGAGGATGGAGAGGCTGGCAAGATGATAAGGTTCTTCTTCAACAGGTTCAGCAAGGCGGTGATGGCGGCGGAGGCGGCAGGGGTCGCGCTGTTTGCCGCGGGCGCCGTGAGGCTCTTCATGCGCGGGATCGGCGTCGCAGGCGCCATCCTCCCGGCCATCTGTCTTTTCCTCTACGCATTCATCAGGCTCTGCGCCTCGATTCGCTGGTACAGGGACGCTCCGAGATACTCAGGCATAGAGCTGCAGTTCAAGAAGGCGATGGTGCCGACCGGCTACGCCATGTCGATCCTGGGGCTTTGGCTCTCCACGGCCCCGTCCGTCGCCCCCCTCGTCCTGCTCCTCATCGTCCTGGCGGTGGTCGCGCACGTGAATGTGATACTGATCTATTTCCATTTCAGGGACCGGGACCCCACACCGGTGAACTACTTCTCAAGAAGCCAAGAAGCTAAGATGCTCAGATAACACCTGGGCACCTCTAAAAACTCACTTTTCGGGTCCTGTCGCCGGCCACCCCCATTTTCGGCATCGGCTTATTAAGCTATGTATTACAGTCGTATCACCGAAAAGCCTGCTGGCGCAAAATGGGGGTCCCCCGTCCGGCACCACCCCAAAAGTGAGTTTTTAGAGGTGCCCACCTAAAGCCTCTCAGCTTCTCAGCCTCTGCTCTATTGACGCACCAAAGATCGCGGCAAGTTTATAACTACCTGATATATATAGCTATGACGATGATTAGGCTGGACAGGCATGACGCAGGCTGATAGGAGACGGGCATGCCATCGATCAGCGAATTCATGGCCGGGTTCGGCGCAGGGGAGCTCATCCTCACGCTCTTCATCCTGGCGTGCGTCGTCGTGGGCAGGGAACAGGGACGCATCTTCAAGAAGAGGTCGCGATGAAAAGGAAGGCACAAGGCGGCGTTGTCCACGGCCCCCGCAGGCGCCGGCCCGACGCGGACGAGACCAAGGCGCATGTCCTCGCCGCCGGGCGCGAGCTTCTGCTGGCGGCCCGGGGGGCGCTCGCGTTCTGCAGGGACTACGCGAAGGGCTCAGCATCCCAGCCGTCGCGCTCCCAGCTCATGATCTTCTTCGCCAAGGCGATGGACGTGGCCGATGAGCTCTCTAGGGGGCTCGCCAGCGCGACGCGAGTCCCGGGCGCCGCTAAGACCGTGGCAGGCCAGTTCTTCGACGCGGTCGGCCGCGAGATGAAGGAGCAGCAGGAGCAGGAGAAGAGGGAGAAGGCCGCGAAAAGGAGGCGCCCATGTCCCAGAGGCACCCGAAGATCATAAAGAGATACCAGAACCGCAAGCTCTACGACACCTCCGACTCCTGCTACGTGACCCTCGAGGACATAAGCGAGATGATAAAGCAGGGCGACGAGGTCCAGATCATCGACAACACCACGAAGGAGGACCTCACCGCGGTAACGCTCGCCCAGATCATCTTCGAGGAGCAGAAGAGGAAGACCAACGTGCTGCCGCTCGGGACGTTCCGCCAGATCATCCAGGGCGGGGGCGAGGCGCTCCGCGAGCTGGTCACCAGCGGCGCCAAGGAGTTCGGCAAGGTGCGCGAGTTCGTGGACGACAAGGTGATACCTGCGGTCAGCCGCATAAGCGAGCTCCCTCAGGTCCGCGAGGAGCTCGATTCCCTCAACAGGCGCATTGCCGCGATCGAACGCAAGCTCGCGGAGCGCGACCGAAGGCACAGATGAGGTTCGCAGCCGCTGCCATAGCCTCCCTGGCGCTGATGCTCACGACAACCGGGGCGGCGGACGCATATCTGCTCCCCCCCTACCGGATGAGCGACGCGCAATCGAACGCCCCCGCGGAAGAGACCTTCCGCGAATACGACGACATCATGGCCTCCGTCAGGCAGCATCTGCCGCTCGGGGTCGCCGATTCAAGGCGCAAGGACTACAAGAAGAGGCTGACGCCGAGACAGAGCGCAGCGGCCGACAGATTCCACGAGACAAAGGAAGCCTACGAATTCTGGGGCTACGTCATCGACCTCAAGGGGAAGCTGCTCGCCATGCACCCGCGGAGGGAGGACCCGGACGTCCGCGCAGAGGCGGACGGGTTCGCCAAGGCCGCGGTGCAGCGGATCTACGACATCTCGCAGGAGTACCAGATCCCCGTGAGCGCCCTGTTTCGGAACTGGGAGGTCAACAAGGGCAGGCGCAAGAAGGGGCACTGCTATCACTATGTGAACGACATCCGCAGGGAGCTGCGAAAGCGCCCGTGGCGGCACTTCGAGATGCGCTGGGGAGAGGCGTGGCCCGGGGGTATCCGCGAGAACAACGCGCTCATCATCGTGGCGGCAGGGCAGCCGTTCGAGACCGGGCTCGCCATCGACATATGGAGGAGCGCGGGCAGGCCGTTCTGGACGCCGGTCAAGGGCGACTTCTACCCCTGGCAGGACGCCGGCGACCTCGAGATCGAGGAAAATTAGCCCAGAAATTTCTGGATAGCCAAGCGCGATTTTTCCGGCAGGCCCACGAACCTTATCCCGACGCCAGCGGCCCCGCCCGCCGAGGCGCGCACGACCTCGCCGGTGGTCTCCATAAGCCTCACCTTCCCCGGGAGGGCGAAGGAGAGAAAGAGCATGGTGCCGACCTTCACCGGGATGTCCGACTCGAGGAAGAGCCCGCCCAGGCTTATGTCCCTGGAGTAGACGTAGAACAGCCCCTCGCCGAACTCGTCCTCGAAGACCACCCTGGTCCTGCACCGCTTCCTGGGGTGAAGCCTCTTCTCATGAGCGGGTCCGGTCATGGGTTCCCCCTCCCAAGGCAGGATTGGACCTCTCTCATGAGATCTTCCGGATGGAAAGGCCTCTCCACGACCGCGAGGCCGGTGATGCCCGAGAGCGCCTCAACGACCCTACGGTCGGCCCGGGACGGACCCGCGATGAGTATCTTGCGGATGCGCCTGAGGTCGGGCCTCGATTCCAGGGCCTCAACGAGCGCCTGCGCATCGTTGCCTATCGAGTTGGAGTTCAGCAGCATGAGATCGACCCTGGCGCCGCGCCTCACCTCGAGCAGCGCCTCTCCGGCGCGCTGCCTTATCATGAGGGAGAGCCCCGTCGGGGCCAGCAGGAGCCTGTAGAGATTGGCGGCGAGCCTGGATCGATCGGCTATCAGCACCGCAGGTGGCCTCTTCATAGATGCCGTATAACCCAGAGGACCCGCGCTGACAAGGCCGGCGGAGGAGGCCCGACCCGGCGGAAGACGAGGGCGGTCCCGGCGCATGGGTCAATTATATAAAAAAATAATGGCCCCTTGACTTTTGGGGGGGCTTCCCCTAACTTTCGAAAAAGCTGACGTGTTCATTTTACAACAAAATCACGAATTTAACCTTTTTAAGGAGGGGGAGATATGAAGAGATTTGCATTTTTGGTGGTCGCTCTGGTCTGCACCGCTCTGATCGCCGGCTGCGCCCAGAACCAGAAGAAGCCGGTCGCAAAGAAGGGCGGGCTGCAGAGGATCCACTTCGACTTCGACAAGTCGAACATCAAGCCTGAGTACGAGCCGGTCCTCAGGGACAACGCCCAGTGGATGCGCGACCATGCCAAGACCAACGTCACGATCGAGGGCAACTGCGACGAGCGCGGCTCCAACGAGTACAACATCGCCCTCGGCGACCGCCGCGCGAAGTCGGCGAAGAGGTACCTGACGAACCTCGGGGTCTCCGAGAGCAGGCTCTCGACCGTGAGCTACGGCGAGGAGCGCCCGATCTGCACCCAGAGCAACGAGAGCTGCTGGTGGCAGAACCGCCGCGACGACTTCACCGCGAAGTAAGCGTCGACAAGGCGAAAAAAACATGCAATGGGCACAGCGCGCTTCTCGCGGGAGGCGCGCTGTGTTTTTGAGGATATACATATGAAAAACGCACTCATCGCACTCCTCGTCGCGGCGGTTTCGCTGGCCTCGTCGTCCGCTGCCGCGGCCAAGGTCGAGGACAGGGTCACAGCGCTCGAGCACAAGGTCATCACCATGCAGAACACGAGGCTGGCCAACGACCAGGAGGTCGCCTCCTCCGTGGCCAGGCTCAACGCCATGCAGGACGACTTCGCAAGCCTCAAGGGCGATGTCGATGCGAACAAATATTTCATCAACTCCCGCTCCGACGAGCTGTCAAGGCAGATGCAGTCCCTCGAGAACAGGCTGCAGGCCATCGAGGACAGGCTGGCCCTCTTCTCCACCCAGCTCTCCAAGGCCCTCTCCAAGCTGGCGCCGGAGGTTGCCGGCGAGGGGGAGATGTACCAGAAGGGGCTGGACCTCGTCTCGACCGCCAACTACCTCGAGGCCGCATCCACCTTCAGCTCGTTCATGCAGAAGTACCCGAAGAGCAGCTTCGTGCCGAGCGCAATGTTCTGGATAGCGGACTGCTACTACTCGGCCGGCGATCACCGCAGGGCCATCAAGGAGTTCCAGGCCTTCGTGGAGAAATACAGCCGAAGCGACAAGGTGCCTGAGGCGATACTCAAGCAGGGCAACTCGTTCTACGCCCTGAACATGTACGACGAGTCGAGGGCGTTCTACGACAAGGTGCTGGCGTCGTACCCGAAGAGCGCCGCCGCCGCGCAGGCCAGGGAGCGCATCGACAGGATGCAGAGGCGCAAGACAGAAGCACAGGCGGCCCCTGCGGGCGCCTCGCTCGGCTCCTATCCGGAGCAGACCCTGGAGCAGAAGATGCGCAGGAACAGCGCTCCCCCCTCCGACCTCGCCCCGGAGAAGCAGAAGAGCTACAGAAAACCCCCGGGCGATTTCTGATCAGATGAGGATACTCGGCATAGAAAGCTCGTGCGACGAGACCGCCGCAGCGGTGGTGAGCGGCGGCCGGACGCTCTCGAGCCTCGTGGCCACGCAGCACGACGTGCACGAGCGCTACGGTGGCGTCGTGCCGGAGCTCGCGTCGAGGCGCCACATGGAGAACATCGTGCCGCTGATCCGCGGTGCACTCGACGGGGCCGACCTCTCGCTCGACGACATCGACGGCATCGCCGCCACCTTCGCCCCGGGGCTCGTCGGATCCCTCCTCGTGGGCCTCATGGCTGCGAAGTCGATCGCCTACTCGCGGGGGCTGCCGTTCGTCGGGGTGAACCACCTCGAGGGACACCTGTCCGCCGCGGCCCTCGAATACGGGCCCATACCGACGCCTCACGTCGGCCTCGTAGTTTCGGGCGGACACACGAGCCTCTACCTGGTGCGCGAGGGCTTCCAGGTCGGGCTGCTCGGCGCCACGCGCGACGACGCGGCCGGCGAGGCGTTCGACAAGGTGGCCAAGCTCCTGGGGCTGGGCTACCCGGGAGGGCCGGCGATCGAGCGCGCGGCGGAGAGCGGCGACCCAGCGGCCATCCGATTCACGAGGCCGAAGTTCGCGGACGACGATTCGATGGATTTCTCCTTCTCCGGCATCAAGACCGCCTGCCTCTTGAGGCACAGGAAGGAGGCGGCCGACGGCCGGGCCTCCGAACGGTTCGTGGCCGACATGGCCGCATCGTTCCAGGAGTCGGTGGCATCCATCCTCGTCGAACGCACGATCGAGGGGGCGCGCCGCTCGGGCGCGAAGGCGGCGGTGCTCTCGGGCGGCGTGGCGGCGAACAGAAGGTTGCGCGAGCTCTTCGCCGCGCGCTGCGACGGAGAGGGGATATCCCACTTCATCCCGCCGCACGAACTCTGCACCGACAACGCGGCGATGATCGCCTTCGTGGGCGAGCGCAAGCTCTCCGCCGGCATCCGCAGCGATTTCTCGCTCAACGCGGTTGCGAATATGGAGATAGGAGTGTAGTCCGCAGACGGGGAGCTTCGGCGTGCTCTTCTCGCTATCCCTCCTCGCCTCAGACGCCGGCTCGTCGGGGGCTTTCGTCGGCCGGATCATATAGGCTGCTGAATCCGGCCTC
>JAFGMW010000036.1 GCA_016927275.1 Pseudomonadota bacterium | reverse complement strand
TCGGGGGCTTTCGTCGGCCGGGTCATATAGGCTGCTGAATCCGGCCTCCCTGCCTGCCGGCAGGCAGGCTCGAGCCACGCTGCGAAGAGCACCCCGACCCGTCACGTCATTCGGCACCCAGCGTCACATTTAATAACGGGCGCCTGGCGTGGAGAGGGACCGCTCCGCCGCTGTGTCTCAAAGGGGGTATGTTGATATGATATAAATTTGTGTTGATAATATGTTGATTTGATATAAAATGTATGTTGATAATAGGTTGATATGGCTACTTTAAAAAATCAACTATTACAATACATTAGAGCCAGGGGTAACTTTAACTCGGCCGAGCTGATGAAGAGATTCAACGTCAGCCGCCAGGCGGTCCACCGCCATCTCCAGGTTTTTTTGAAGGACTCTACCATCATCAGGCAGGGGAGTTCCAGGCGAACAACCTTCTACATAGTCAACACCCCAAGGGCCCGAATTCGGGCCGCGGCAAAGGCAAAGAGTTTCAAGAAGAGGATAAGGGCAAAGGGTTCATCCGAAGACCATGTCCTTGCCGATCTTCAGTCTCAGGAGGGTCTGCTTGCAGGGCTTTCTGAAAGCGCGCTGGAGAATCTGCAGTACTCATTCACAGAGATGCTCAATAATGCCATCGATCACTCGGGGTCGATCTTTATCGACACCGAGGTCCTGACAGACGGCGGAATGTTTTCATTCACAGTGCGCGACATGGGCGTAGGCGTTTTCGCAAACATAATGAATAAGCTTAAACTCGCATCTGAGATGGAGGCGATAGAGGACCTGCTCAAGGGCAAGCAGAGCACCGATCCTGCGCGCCACTCCGGCGAGGGGATATTCTTCACCTCGAAGATCGCGGATCGCTTCGTGCTCGAGAGCCACGCAAAGAGACTCATCGTGGACAACCGCCTGGGCGACATATTTCTCGAGGACATCCGCTTCCTCAAGGGCACGAGGGTGATTTGTGAGATAGACGCAAGTTCGAAGAGGAAATTGGCGGACGTGTTTGCAGAATACACAAGCGAGGAGTTCAAGTTCGACCGCACCAGGGTCACGGTGAAGCTCTTTGAATCCGGGGAATCCTACGTCTCTCGCTCGCAGGCAAAGCGCCTCCTGCACTCGCTGGAGCGCTTCAGGGAGGTCGTGCTGGATTTCTCAGGCGTGGCTAGCGTAGGCCAGGCATTTGCCGATGAGATATTCAGGGTCTTTCATGCGGAGCATCCGGGGATCAGGATCGAGCCGATCAACATGAGCAAAAACGTCGAGTTCATGGTCCGCCGCGCGATCGCCGCCAGGAAGAAATGAAAAAGGCCCCGCGGTCGCGGGGCCGATATCCGATCAACGACGCATCCTGAATTTTAAATCGAACTCGCAGAGCAGCCTCAGCCCCGAGACGAAGGTCGCATCAGCGAACGCCTGGCCTTTCAATGAAATCACCGCGGACAGGAGGCGCTCGTCCTCCGCGGTCAGCCTGGGATCATCGTTTGACTGCCATGGCTCCTTCCCCGTCGTCTCGTATTTCCCGCCGAGGATCGCATGGCGGAACTCCATCTGGCCGTCCGGTATCAAATATCCGTCGGCCTTCATGTAGAGGTCGCCGTCGCCGACCTTGCCGTCGCCGTTGTCCACGACGTAGAAGTTCTCGAGCCTCTCGCACGGTATGGTGTATCTATACGGATCGTAGATGCGGCCCGCGTAGCGCTGACTCTGCTTGAGCGCCTCAAGATCGATCGCGCCCTCTTCGCCCTTGAACTGACCGTACAGATCACCGACAGTCGTGCCAAGCGTCTTCGCCAGTGCGGATATAACCGGCATGTCCTTCGGAATATTGCATATCATCGACATAAAGCCACCTCCCTTTCCGTTACTTGTGATCCATCATTCCATCTGACAGCCATATCCCTTATCGCCCCCCCCCCGCAATAAGTTTCGCAAATAATCGATCACAATGAAAAAACCGTACACAGGCTGTGTACACCTGAAATAAGTTATACGTTGATATCTGTATTAATTCGTGTTATAACGTATAACATGGAAAGGCTCGATATAGCGGTGCGCACCCTCTGCGCAGAGTTCCGCGAGGCGGCGCTGGCGAGGAGCTCGATGGAGCGCGACATGCGGGCCGAGGGCACCTTTGCCCGAAAGCGCGTAAAGGGCGCAACCTACTGGTACGCCCAGCACTATGAGGACGGGGTCGCGAGGCAGGTCTATTTCGGCACATCCAACAAAGAGAACGACGCGAAGGTGGAGGCGGCAAGGAAAAGGGCGCTCGATCGGAAGAAGACGCTGGCCGCGCTCCTCAGGAAGGAGCAGCGGCTCGCGGCCATGCTGCGCCGAGGCGGCCTGCCCTCGCTCGACCGCCGGGAGGCCCAGGTCCTCGTCGCGCTCTCCGACTCAGGGCTCGCCCACAGGCATGGGGTGCTCGTGGGCACGCACGCCTTCGGGGCATACTCCGGCCTTCTGGGCGCCCTCTTCGCAGGCGGCTCGCTTGCCACGAATGACATAGACATCGTGAGCGAGCCGGTCGTCTCGGTGGCGCTTGATAAGCCGGTCGATATCCTGGCAGTCCTCCGAAAGAGCGGGCTGGATTTTCACGAAGTGCCGGCGCTCTCCGCCAAATATCCCTCGTCTTCATTCCTATCCGCTGCAGGGCTCAGGGTCGATCTCCTGACCCCGCTCGCCGGAAGGCCGCGCGGCAACGTGGCCCTGCCCAGGATACTCGGCGCAGGCGCGACCCCTCTCCCCTTTCTCGACTTCCTGATCAGGGACTCGATCGACGCAGTCCTGATAGGCCCGGACAGGGGGATCGCCGTCACGGTGCCCTCGCCCGCGCGATTTGCCGTGCACAAGCTCGCGATCGCCGCGCGCAGGCCCGCGTCCGAGGCCGCCAAAACGTTAAAGGACATCGAGCAGGCCTCCGAGCTCATCGCCGCGCTCGCGGAGGAGCAGCCGGCCGAGCTCGCCACGGCGCTCCGCAGCGCCGCCCGAATCGGGGGCAAGTTCAAGTCATATCTCGACAAAGGAAAAAGGATGCTGCCCGCGGAGGCAGCCGCCCTGCTTTAAAAAGGCCCCGCGGTCGCGGGGCCTTCGTCTCAGCACACAGATTTACTGATCCTTGAGACGTGCAAGGATGGATGCCCCGTCCAGCATAACCCGGAAACAGGCGGTGTACACTTGTTGGGGATCGGGGATCGGTTGTCTGTGGTCTGTGGTCTGTGAACGGCGAGGGCCGGGGAGATGGGTGACGGAAAGGAATAGGAATAAGAGCGATGTAACGGCGATGGAATGCGATGGTGATGCGATGAAACTGCGATGACAGAGCGATGGCGATGCGCTGATGAAGCGATTGAGTTAAGTCATCGCATCAAGCCCCATAACATTTTGGCGATCTCCTCAAGGCGTGATTTGACAGCAAAGGACTCAACTGAGTTGGTCAGGCCGAAGGCGCACGAGAGATCGACACAGGCCGAGACCTCGGCAGCGGAAGCGCGGGCAATCTCGAAAAACCGCCGCCTCTCCTTGTCGCTCCTCCGGGCGTTTCCCTCGGCGATATTCAAGATCACCGAGGCCATGGCCCTCTTCTGCTGATCAATGAGATACGCAAGTCCCTTGGGCCACCTGGCACCCTCCTTGCTTAACTCCTCTGCCAACCCAACTGCCCTGCGGTAGCACTCCAGTTTTTCGTGCAACATAAACACCTCCAAGGTTTGTCTGTTTTTGCTGCCCTCCACCCTGATTGAGAGGGCAGCGAAAACAGACAAAACCAAAAGGAGGCGTCATGAATCACGAAAAACTGGAGTGCTACAGGCAGCTGGCTCATGTGGCAGAGGAAGTTGCAAGGAGGGTGGCCAGGTGGCCCAGGGGCAACGGCTACCTTGCCGATCAACTGTCGAGGGCCCTGGCTTCTGCGGTGCTCAATCTGGCCGAGGGAAACGGAAAAAGAAGATACAAGACCGATCGGCGGCGGTTTTTCGAGATCTCGCTCGGCTCTATCGCCGAGTCCTCGGCCGCCCTTGATCTCGCCTGCGCCTTCGGCCTTCTCCCCAAGCCCGATCGCAACTCCCTCAAATCGCGCCTCAGATTGGCCTACATAAAAATAAGGGCCTTGCCGTAGCAAGGCCCTCTGTTCTCAGTTTTCAGTTCTCTGATTCTGCTTTCTGCTTTTCTGCAGTTGCCTAACCCCCCTTTTTCGCGTACAAGGCCGAAAGATGTCGGTTTCGCTGCAAGAGATCGTCAGGGCCGCCGAAGGGGCGGAAAAGACGATGGATATCGATGGGCTCCACGGCGGATCAAAGGGGCTCGTGGTGGCGAGCCTCGCCCGGAGATTTCCCTCGAGGGCAATAGCCATAATAACCTCCTCGCCCGAGCGCGCGCATGAGCTGATCGACGACTGCGCCGCGTTCATCCATCCCGATGAGAGAAAGAGGCTCAAGCTCTTTCCCGACGGCTCGGCGCTGCCCTACTCCAGGCTCTCGCCGGAGCCGGACGAGTGGGCCGACCGGCTCCACGCGCTCTACGACCTCGCGCACTCCGTGCCGCTGATCGTGGTCGCGCCCGCCGCCGCGGCCATGCGCAGGGTGCCGCCGAAGCACTACATAACCGCCGGCGCCCGCCGCATACGCAAGGAGGAGTCGGCCGATCCGTACGAGATATGCGCCTACCTGGCCCGGTACGGTTACGAGGACGTGGGGCTGGTGGAGGACGAGGGCAGCTTCGCGCGCCGAGGAGGGATCCTCGACCTGTGGCCGCCCACCTCGGACGCGCCGGTGCGCCTGGAGTTCGAGGGGGAGCGCATCGCCTCCATGCGGTTCTTCGACCCTGCGACGCAGCGCTCGAAGGGGGACGCGCACGAGATCCTCGTGATCCCGGTGCGCGACTTCCCGTTCGACGAGCCCTCGCGCGCGAAGGCGGCGCACCGCGTGCGCGAGCGCTCCGACGCGGCCGATCTCGCCTCGCACGAGAGGCGCGCGCTGATCGAGGCGATCCACGAGGGGATCGCGGTCTCCGGCATCGAGACGCTCATGCCCCTCTTCCACGAATCCACCGAGACCCTCTTCGACTACCTGCCGGGTGACGCGATGGTGGCGATCGACGGGCCGCCGGACGTGGAGGCCGCTGCCGTGGAGCACCGCCGCGAAGTGGAGGAGCTCGCGCGCGACACGAAGAGCCCGGAGCGGGTGATCGCGCCCGACGAGATCGTGATGGGCCTCGATGGATTCTCAGATTCGCTCTCCCGCTTCACGGCGTTGCGCTTCAACGCCCTCCGCATGGAGGGCCAGCCCCAAAGTCCCGCCCTCAACGCGGGCACGATCGGCAACGCCGACATAAGGCCCATGATCGAAGGCCACGCGAGGGGCGAGGACATGCTCTCCCCCCTCGCCGCGCGCATAGGCGAGTGGCAGAGGGCAGGCTGGAGGGTGCTTTTGGCCTGCCACACCGACATGCAGGCTCTGCGCCTCAAGGATCTGTTCAGGTGGCACGGCGTGGATCTCGCGGCGCTCGACGCGCCGTTCGAGGCGCTCTCGGAGATGGCGTCGCATGCGGCCAGGCTCATCACAGGGAGGCTCTCAGCCGGTTTCCGCTGGGAGGCGGAGAAACTCGCGATCATCACGGACGCGGAGATATTCGGCACCAAGGCCGTGCGCAGGATAAAGGCCTCGAAGCCCATGGAGCCGTTCACCTCCTTCACCGAGCTCGCGGAGGGGGATTTCCTCGTGCACGAGCATCACGGGATCGGCCGCTACGCGGGGCTCGCACACCTGTCCATCGAGGGCGGCGAGGCGGACTACCTGCTCATCGAATACCTCGGCGGCGACAGGCTCTATCTGCCGGTCTACAAGCTCGGTCTCGTGGGGCGCTACATCGGCTCCGGAGACGCTCCCCCTTCCCTCGACCGGCTCGGCGGCGCGCGCTGGGAGAACATGAGGGCCAAGGTCACGCGCGAGATAAGGCTCATGGCGAAGGAGCTTCTCGCGATCTACGCCGCCCGCGAGGTCTACCCGGGGATCAGGTTCAAGGAGGGCGGAAACGAGTACGAGGAGTTCGCGGCCGCGTTCCCCTACGACGAGACGCCGGACCAGCTGCGCTCGATCGACGACATCATGGCCGACATGGGGCTGGAGCGCCCCATGGACAGGCTCATCTGCGGCGACGTGGGCTACGGCAAGACCGAGGTCGCCATGCGCGCCGCATTCCGAGCCGCGATGCACGGCGCCCAGGTCGCGGTGCTCGTGCCCACCACCGTGCTCGCGCTGCAGCACTACGAGAGCTTCACGAGGCGCTTCGCCGGGACCCCGGTCGCGGTCGAGATGCTCTCGCGGTTCCGCTCCCCGAAGGAGCAGAGGAAGGTGATCGAGGGGATAAAGGACGGCCGCGTCGACATCCTCATCGGCACGCACAGGCTGCTCTCGAAGGACGTCGCGTTCAGGCAGCTCGGGCTCCTCATCATCGACGAGGAGCACCGCTTCGGGGTGCGGCACAAGGAGAGGATAAAGAAGCTGCGCCAGACCGTGGACGTGATCGCCATGACCGCGACGCCGATCCCGCGCACGCTCAACCTCTCCCTCACCGGCATACGCGACATAAGCATAATCAACACCCCGCCGGCCGACCGCCTCTCGATAACGACGCACGTGGCGCCGTTCGACGACGGGATCGTGCGGCAGGCGATCATCCGCGAGATGGCGCGCGGCGGCCAGGTCTTCTTCGTGCACAACCGGGTGGAGACGATCGGCTCCATGAACGAGAGGCTCCGAAAGCTCGTCCCCGAGGCGCGCATCGTGGTGGGGCACGGCCAGCTCCCCGAGCACAGGCTCGAGGAGGTGATGCTCGCGTTCCTCAAGAGGGACGCGGACGTGCTGCTCTGCACCACGATCATCGAGTCGGGGCTCGACATACCCTCCGCCAACACGATCGTGATCAACCGCGCCGACACATTCGGGCTGGCGCAGCTCTACCAGCTGCGCGGCAGGGTCGGCCGCTCGAGCGTGCGCGCGCAGGCGTACCTGCTCACCCCGCCCGACGGCCGGATGACCACGATAGCGAAGAAGCGCCTCACCGTGCTCAAGCGGTTCACCGAGCTTGGCTCTGGATTCCAGATCGCGATGCACGACCTCGAGTTCCGCGGCGCGGGCAACATCCTCGGCAGCGCGCAGTCCGGGCACGTGGCCGCGATCGGCTACGAGATGTACTCGAAGCTCCTCGACCGGGAGGTGAGAAGGCTCACCGGCAAGGCGGTCGAGGACGAGATCGACCCGGAGCTCAACCTCAAGGTCGCGGCCTTTCTGCCCGAAAAATATGTGGCCGATCCCGGGACCAGGATCGACATCTACAAGAGGCTCTCCTCCAGGCAGGACGAGCGGGAGGTCGAGGCCATCGGCGTGGAGCTCGCAGACCGCTTCGGCCCCATGCCCCCCGAGGCGGAGAACCTGCTCGGCATGATGGACTTGAGGATACTGGCGCGCAACTTGCGGATAAAACAGGTGATTTACGACGGCAATCAGCTCTCCTGTCAGCTGGACGCCAGGAGCCCCATCACCACCGAGCAGGTCCTGTCCATGGTGTCCGCCTTCCCGGGAAGGTATCGCGTAGTGCCCCCCGACCGCCTGCTCATCTCTGCAGCGTCGGCCGGCGGCGATTCTCAGCTCATCGCGGCCGCCAAAAACTCCTTGAGTGAGATGGCCTCCTATGTTAGCGAAAACAGTCCCGAAAAAGACTGAAAGAGGAATGCCATGAAACCCAAAAATCCGATGGGGGCGGCCGCAGCGGCCCTCGTCATCGCATCGTGCCTCCTCTGCTGCTCCTCGCAGGGGGACCGGGTCGTGGCCCGGGTCAACGGGGCGAAGATCACCGCCGACGACCTGCGCAGCGAGATGAAGATCGAGAGCACGATCTACGACAGGGACATCCTCACCACGCAGGCGAACCTCGAGGCGTTCCGGCGACGGGCGCTGGATCGGCTGATCCAGGAAGAGGTCATGCTCGTCAGGGCGGAGGGGCTCGGCATAAGGCCCCCGAAGGATATCCCCGAGACAAGGGGTGTGGAGGCCAAGGCCCTCAAGAAGCGCGGCATCGAGCCGGGACGCTGGAGGGAGGCGCAAAAGAGGCGCTCGGTGATCCGCGAGCTGATCGAGAAGGAGGTCGTCGCGCAGATCCCGGTCGAGGAATCGGCGGTCTCCTCCTACTACGCCAAGAACGCGCAGGAGTTCAGAAGCGGAGTGAGCTACCACGCGCAGCAGATACTCGTGGACACGCGCGAGCTGGCCGACGAGATCCGCGGAAAGATCGCAAAGGGAGAGGAGTTCGCCGGGCTCGCGAAGAAGCACTCGCAGAGCCCCGACGGCGCGCGGGGGGGCGACCTCGGCTACTTCGACGCGGCCGCCTACCCCGAGGTGTTCGCGGAGACCTGCTCGACCCTCAAGCCCGGCGAGGTGAGCGGAGTGATCGCCTCCCCTTACGGGTTTCAGATATTCAAGCTGATCGACACCAGGCCGGCCAGGCATCGCTCGCTGGAGGAGGCCTCCGAATCGATACGGCGGCTCATGAGGGAGCAGAGAGCGCCGGAGTTCTACGTCCCGTGGATCGAGAATCTGATGGCGGGCGCCGCAGTCGAGGTCGACGAGGAAGCGCTCAAGGAGGTGCGGCTTGAAGGCTAGAGGCGCCATATTCATCGCCGGGTGCGCGATCGTCATCGCATTCGCCTGTTTCGCCCCGCGCGCGGAGGCTGCGACCCAGGTGCTCAACAGCGTGGTGGCCGTGGTGAACGACGACGTGATAACGCAGCGCCAGCTCGACCAGGCGATGCGCACCGGTGAAAAGAAGAACCCCAGGGCGATCACCGACCCGATCTCCCGCCAGAGGGCCATCGACGAGCTCATAGACGAGAGGCTGATGGGGCAGATCCTGGCCAAATCGCAGATCGCGGTGAGCGAGGACGATCTCGCGCGGGCGATCGCGGGGATCATACACCAGAACGGCATCTCGATCGACGGCCTGCGCAGGGAGGTCGCGTCGAAGGGCATGACCTGGGAGGAGTACCGCAAGGAGGTCGAGGAGCAGATCAAGAGGGTCAAGTTCGTGAACCAGGTCATAGGGCCCCAGGTGAAGATCACGGACCAGGACCTGCGCGACTACTACAGGCAGAACCAGGAGCGCTTCCGCGGGGGCGTGAGGGCCCATATAGCCCAGATATTTCTGCCGTTCGAGAACTTCCAGAGCCAGGCGGACGTGGAGGCGTACAAGGACGGGGCCTTCGACATAGCCGCGCGCGCCAGGCGCGGCGATTTCCGGGAGCTCGCGCGGAAGAACTCGAAGGGCGCCAACGCAGAGGGCGGAGGCGACATGGGGATGGTGGACATAAAGGACCTGCCGGAGGCGGTGGGCGCGCACGTGAAGAACATGGCCCAGGGCGAAGTCTCCCCTCCCATCCCCATCGACAAGGGGCTCGTGATCGTCAAGATGATAGCGCTGCCCGAGCTCTCCGCCTCCGACTTCGAGAAGCTGCGCGACGACATCTACTCCGTCCTCTACGAGCGGAGGGTCCAGGAGACCCTGCGCTCCTATCTGCAGAAGGAGCGCAGCAAGGCGTACATTGAAATCATGTAGGCGTGATTCGTCATCCGTAATCCGTGATCCGTTTTCACCGGGTCACGGGTCACGGGTCACGAGTCACAAGTCACGAGTCACGACGATGAAACAGATCATCGGAATCACGATGGGCGATCCGAAGGGCGTGGGCCCCGAGGTGATCGCGAAGGCCTGGAAGGAGATGGGCGGGCAGGAGCGCGACCATTTCCGCATCTACGGGGACCGAAACGCCCTCGACTCCGCAGCGGAGCTGACGGGCGGGGCCTTCGACCTCAAGCACGTGGTCACCACCTCCAGCACCTCGGAGGAGATGGGGAGGCTCTCAGAGGGGGAGGCGGCGCGCATGGCCCTCTCAGCGATCGACGCGGCGGTCGAGGACGTCTCCGCGGGCCACATCTCGGCGATCGTGACCGCCCCGGTCAACAAGCACAGGTTGCAGGCCATCGTGCCGGGCTTCCTCGGCCACACCGAATACCTCGCGAAGAAGGCGGGCGTGCGCGAGGTGGTGATGATGTTCTTCACGGAGACGATGCCCGAAATCTGCAGGCGGACGAACATGACGAGCAGGTTCTGCGTCTCCCTCGTCACCATGCACCTGCCGATCAAGGACGTGGCGGAGCACATCACCAAGGATCGCGTGCTCACCACAATCAAGCGCACTCACGAGGCGCTCGAGAGGCACTTCGCCTGCCCCGACGCCCGCATCGCCGTCATGGCGCTCAACCCGCACGCCGGCGAGGTCGGCTCCATCGGCCGGGAGGAGGAGCGCGTCATCGAGCCGGCGATAAAGGCTGCGCAGAGGGAGGGAGTCAACTGCGTGGGGCCCCTGCCCGCGGACAGCATGTTCAAGAAGCTCTCGGAGTTCGACTACGACGCCATCGTGGCCATGTACCACGACCAGGGGCTCATACCGGTGAAGCTTTTGTGCCAGGGGCAATGCATCAACATGACGCTGGGACTGCCCTACGTGCGCACGTCGCCCAGCCACGGCACCGCCGAGGACATCGCGTGGCTCGGACAGGCCTCCCACGAGAACATGCTCACAGCGATCAGACGGACGAGGGAACTGGTGGGGTGGAGGATAAACGGTAACTAGTGACTAGTGACTAGTGACTAGCGGTATAGCCCGGAAGACCTTTTCATTACAGCCAGTCACTGGTCACCAGTTACCAGTCACTGCATTAAGGGGGATTCGAGATGACCAAGATCAAATTCGGAACCGACGGATGGCGCGCTGTCGTGGGCGAGGACTTCGTCCCTGAGAACATCGCCAGGGTCATACAGGCGTTCTGCGACGTCTACCCCACGCTCCCTGAGGCGGGAAGGCCCGTGATGATCGGGTACGACCGCCGCAACCGCTCCCCCGAGGCGGCGCGCCAGGTCGCTGAGATCCTCCTCGGCAACGGCATCGAGACAGTGCTCTCCTCCACCTTCTGCCCCACCCCTGCGGTCTCCTGGTACGTGAAGTACAAGGGGTGCGCGGCCGGCGTAATGATCACCGCATCCCACAACCCGGCGAAGTGGAACGGCATCAAGTTCAAGGAGAGCTACGGGGGCGCGGCCTCAGGGGAGTACCTGGCCCCCATCGAGGCGAAGATCACGGCCAACGACGCGGCCGGGAGGAAGCCCAGGACGGCGAAGATCGAGGGCAACCCGAAATTCTCCGAGTTCGACCCCTACGGCGAGTATCTGAGCGCAATAGTGTCGAACTTCGACATCCCGAAGATCAAGGGCTCAGGGATCAAGAAGGTGCTCGTGGACCCGCTCTACGGCTCCGGCACCGGCTACTTCCCGCGCATACTGGGGGACATGGCCAACGAGATCCACGACGCCGCCGACGTCACCTTCGGGGGATTGAACCCCGAGCCGATCCCGCCGCACGCGAACGAGCTCATGGAGCGGGTGCGCTCCGGCGGCTACTCCTGCGGGCTGCTGACCGACGGCGACGCGGACCGCGCGGGCGCGGTGGACGAGCGCGGCAACTTCGTCACCACGCACGAGGTGTTCTCGCTGCTTCTGCTCCACGCGCTCGACAACAAGGGATGGACCGGAAAGGTCATCAAGTCGATCTCCACGACCATGATGCTCAACCGCATCTGCGACAAACACGGCATCGAGCTCGAGACGGTGCCGGTGGGGTTCAAGTACATCAGCCCTGCCATGAAGAAACCCGGCGTGCTCGTGGGAGGCGAGGAGTCGGGCGGCTTCGGATTCCCCCGCCACATACCCGAGCGCGACGGCGTGTTCTCAGACCTCATGCTGCTGGAGATGATCGCGACCACCGGCAAGACCCTCGGCACCCTGGTGGCGGGTCTGCAGAGGGATTTCGGCCCCACGAAATACAGGAGGCTGGACCTGCATCTCACGCAGGCTGAGATCGCGAAGGCCCGCGAGGCGATGAAGACCCTGGACATCAGGGAGTTCGGCGGCCGCCGCTGTCTGAGACACGAGACCATGGACGGCCACCACTTCCTCTTCGATGACGACTCGTGGCTCCTCTTCCGCGCCTCCGGCACAGAGCCGCTCGTGCGCGTCTACGCCGAGGCGCCATCTATGGACGAGGTCGAGCGCATGATCTCCTTCGGCAAGCGCGAACTCGGCCTCTAGATCGTCATTGCGAGGAACGCCTGCCTGCGGCAGGCAGGTCGGCTACGAAGCAATCCCTTGGATCCAGCGGACGGAACGCTTCGGGGCACTCTTCTCGCTATCCCTCCTCGCCTCAGACGCCGGCTCGTCGGGGGCTTTCGTCGGCCGGATCATATAGGCTGCTGAATCCGGCCTC
>JAFGMW010000035.1 GCA_016927275.1 Pseudomonadota bacterium | reverse complement strand
CTGAGAATGAAGAAGCTGGGGATGAAGACAAAGACGATCACGATCATATTGACCATGCTGGCTGCGGCGATCGCGCTGGGGACGATAAACTACCTGGCGTCGCGGCGTCCCCTGCGCCTCGATCTGACCGACACAGGGGCGTTCTCCCTCTCCGACGCGACCCGCAGGATAGTCGAGGGATTGGACGACGTGGCCACCGTGCGCGTCTACTTCTCGAACCCGCTCCCCTCCGCCCTGGCAGCGGTGCGCCGCGACGTGGACGATCTGCTCTCCGAGCTCCGCGACGCCGGCAGGGGAAAGATCAAGGTGGAGCACATGGACCCCGCGTCGTCGCCGATGGAGGAGCAGAGGGCCGCCCTCATGGGCATCGTGCCGGTGCAGCTGAACGTCTTCGACGGGGACAGGGTCGAGGTGGCGAGGGTCTGGCTCGGCATCGCGGTGCTCCACGGCGACAGGCAGGAGACGATCCCGGTCGTGCACAGCGCCGCCAACCTCGAGTACGAGATCGCGGAGTCGCTCATCAAGGTCTCCTCAGGAGATCTCCCCGCGATCGCCTGGTGGGAGGGGAAGCGCAGGGAGGACGAGGTTTCGCCCTACGGGTTCGTGAGGGAGGCGATCTCGAGGCGATACCGCGTCGCGGAGACGGGCTTCGGCCGAACTGAAGATATCGATCCTGCCCGCATCTCGGCGCTCGTGCTCATCTCGCCCGGGAAGCTCTCCAACGACGACCTCTTCACGATCGACCAGTACCTCATGCGGGGCGGAAGGGCGCTCGCCATGATCGACCGCGCAGAGGTCGACGCGAAGCTCAAGATGTCGCCGATCGAGAGCGACGCCCTGCCCATGATCGCGCACTACGGGGCCCGGGTGGAGGACTCGCTGGTGCTCGATGAGTCGAACGCGACCGCCGCCTTCGGGGGCGGACCGGTGACCTACCACATGCCATACCCGTTCTGGCCCGAGGTGACGGGCGAGGGCTTCAACAGGACCCTCCCGCTCGCCGCGGACCTGAGGTCTGCGGTCTTCCCGTGGACCTCGCCCATCGGCCTCTCCGCCGGAGCCGAAGAGTCGTGGGTAGCGCGCAGCACCGGCGCCGGCGCCGGCGTGCCGATCGACGGGGCGGACCTCGATCCGAGAGGAGCGTCGGAGGCACTCGCACGGGGCGCGCTCTCGGCGCAGACGATCGCGGCCGTCGTGGCCGGGCCGCTGCACAGCTATTTCTCCGGCACCGGCCGGCTCCCCCCGAGGGGCGCTGCAGTCATAGCGGAGGGGAGCGCCGATGCCCGGCTGTTCGTCGCAGGCTCGTCCCGCTGGATCATGGACAGGTTCCTGGTGAGCTTCCCGCAGAACGCGGCGCTCTTTCAGAACGCGCTGGACTATCTCACCATGAGCGACGCGCTCGTGGGGATCCGCTCGCGCGAGGGGACGCGCAGGCCGATCGCCATCCTCCCAGACGGCGCAAAGCGGCTGCTGCGCTGGTCCAACGTCGCGGCGGGCCCTCTCGCAGCGGGGGCGCTGGGCCTCACCACGGCCCTGCTCCGCAAAAGGCGCAGGCGGACGATCGACTCCAAATACTCCGGGGCATCCTGATCGGTCATGAAGATACCAAGGCCTGCCACATATCTCGCAGCGGCGATCGCAGCCGCCGCCATCGTCCTCATCTTCGAGAGCCCGGTGAGGCCTAGGTCCGACGACGCATCCGCGGAGCCGCTCATCCCGGGATTCGAGGGCGCGAACGTGGAGCGGATCGAACTCTCGCAGCTCCTCGACGGCGCGGTCCTGGAGCGCGCGGGCGGCTGCTGGAGGGTCTCTGAAGACGCGACCCCGCTGAAGAGGGAACTGTACGCGAAGGAGGGCCGCGAGATCCCCGATCGGCTCTGGGGCGAGGCGGACAGCTCAAGGGTCTCAACGGCCCTTGGGGTATTCGGCGGGCTCGAGAGGGGCATAGTCGTTTCGACGAATCCAAAGAGGAGGGATCTCTTCCAGGTCGGGGCCGCGGGGCTTGAGGTGCGCCTCGTCGACAAGGGGGGGAGCCCCGTCGCCGAACTGGTCATAGGCAAGAGCGGGCCCGACTACGGAAGCACCTACATCCGCCGGTCAGGGGCGGACGAGGTCTATCTCGTGAGACGGCCGCTCTCGGGAATCTTCTCCCCGGTCGCCGACGACTGGCGGAAACTCAAGACGCAAAAAGATCCCGCGGGGAATGCTCCGCCGCGGGATCCTCTGCATGAGATCACGGATAAAGACTGAAGCGAATCACCTGCCGCGATAGTTCCTCTGCATGAGCTCACCCTTCACCTGGCACTGTCCGTTCGCATCTATCTCGCTGCCCATGGTGTATGCCATGCCGGACATAAAGCAGATGAACCTGTCGAACAGGCTCGGCTCGCCGGCGTAGGAGCTCTTGTCTGCCTTCGAGTCGTTGACCACCGGTTCAGCGACCGCACCGTTGCCCGCGCTGAGCGCAAAAAGGCTTTTACCCGCATCCGCAAAAATCCTTCTCCCGTAAGGTCCGTCCATCTCGATCTCCTTTCAGCAGTGAAAATTTATGCCGTTAAATTGAATTAATATGCATCACATGACGTATTTGCAAGGTTTTTTTGCATAAAGCCACTTGCACCTTTGTTCTCGGCAAAGGGGCGCAAAGGTTTCGTGGTTTTTTTGATGATTGCTGAAAAAATTCAGGTAGCCAGATAACTTATTGTATTTTATAGACTTTTTTCAGGCCCCGTGGGATGACGATAAGCGCAAGACACAATATCAGCGCCATCGGCATCGCTGCTTGGGAGCCCTTCGCATCCACGAGCCCGCAGCCGCCGCTCCCGCCATCCTGGCCGTTGAGGTCGCCTGTGCCGCTGTATGCGGAGGTGTCCTCCACTGCTGATTTCAGCACCTCCACAGCATCTATCTTGCCTGCGCCAAAGCTGTTCTCAGGATCAGGGCTCTTTGCCGTCATGCCCGCAGTCGTGGCGCCTGTCCTGAGGGCGGCCCGCACCTGGTCCACCGTGAGGGTGTTGTTGCGCTGCAGAAGAAGCGCAACGACGCCGGCCGCGTGCGGCGACGACATGGAGGTGCCCGCGTTCTTGAAGTGGTCGCCGCCGACTTTGACGGAGTTGGAGACGAATGCGTCTTCGGCCAGGGCTGCAATGATAGGCTCTCCCGGCGCCACGATGTCAGGCTTCGTGCGGCCGTCGGCAGTCGGGCCCAGGCTGGAGAACGCGGAGAGGTCGCCGGTCACCGATCCCGTGCCGCCCGGCGCCGAGAGATCGGACTGATCGTATGTCACGCCGTTGTCGCCGGTCCACTCGCTCACGCCGGATCCCACCGGTTTCTCCGGCATCCAGCTCCCTGCCGAGATCACGCCGACCGCGGTCGACGGGATCGTCGCGGTGTAGAGGCTGTCGCCGTCCGCGAGCTTGTATCCTGCCCAGGCGCCGTCGCCCACGTCGTGGCCTGCGCCGGCCATCCCCTTGAGGAAGTCGTGCACATAGACTTGGTCGAAGTAGAGCCACATGTGGCCGCTGCATGCGCCGCCCTTTGACCTTATCACCACGTCGAACCACCTCGTCTCAAGATTGGACGAAAGCACACCTCCCTTGGGGTAGAAGATGGCCATCGCATGAGGCTTCTCGTTGCGTATGTCGGAGGAGTCCACGTCCACGCTCACCGCGACCGCCGCATCGGAGGCAGCCTCGACGTTGGAGGAGTCCACTGAAAAAGGGATGTCCGCAGTCGCGAAAGAGGAATCGTCGGTGGTCGCAAGGCCCGGAAATGCGAAGTCCAAAGGGTCGCGGCCCTGCGTGTACGCGAACGCCGCCACGTCGCAGTCGCCCGCCTGGCCCTTTTCCAGCCAGACGTCGGCCGTGGTGCCGCCCACATAAGTCGCTGCCGCGGTGATCCCGCTCCACACCCCTATCCGGTATCCCCTGCTCTCCCCGGCGGGGGCGCTGATGGAGGCGTGGATGCCCCCCACATAGTCGCGCCTCGCCGCCGGCTGGGCGGCAGGGGTCACCTGCTCGTTGCCGGCCGCGTTCACTATTATCCTGCCGGGCTTTGCGGCGGATAGCTCGGTGAGGCCCTGCTCGAGCAGAGAGGTCCCGTCGTGCGCGCCAATCGAGGTGCCTAGGCTCAGGTTCACAACAGCGGCCTTGTCCACGACGTCCGCCTTGGCGAAGATGGCGGAAACCCCATCGAGCACTGCGGTCGCAAACGACGTGGCCCCCGCGTCGCTCGTGGAGGCGTCGGTCGCGGAGTTGAACACGAACATGATGTCCGAGTTGGGTGCCACGCCTGTGTAGGTCGGGTCGTTGCCTGCCGCGATGCCGGTCACGTGTGTGCCGTGGTGGGTCCCCTGGCCGCCGTCGGCGATCCCGCACGTCCCGTCCTGGATCGCCGCTTGCTTGCACTCCACCTTCGTTCCGTTCACCGTCTTCATGAGGTACTGCACCCTCCTCTTGCCGGTCGCAGAGGTGAAATCGGGGTGCCCGTAGTCGAGGCCGTCATCCACCGCGCCCACGACGACGTCGGTGCCGTCGTAGGCGACCCCGAGACCTGTTCCGTCCTGCACCGCGACCGTGTCGCTGTAGGTGCGCGCGGTGTCCATCTTGGGCGAGAGCAGGGGCGCCGCCTCGACCACCTCCACCTCGGGCCTCGCCGCAAGCCCGGCCGCGAACCCGGCCGGGACGTGCGCGGAGATGATCGCTGCGCCGCTGTTCCCCCCGAGCCTCTCGGCCCTCCCGCCCGCCGCCTCTATGGCCGCCGCTGTGGACCCGGCGTCGCGGGTGCGCACGAAGCACGGGATGAGCACAAAGCCGCGCTCGAGCGATGTCGACTTCGACCACGAGGTCTTCGGGCCCTCAGCGAGGGCCCCGGACATCTTGCGCATCATGAGGTCCATCTCGCCCGCGGCCGCCTTTGCAGCCATCGCACAGAGAAAGAGAGCGGCAACCATCGCAGTGCGCATTCCGATCTTCATCATCGCTATCTCCTATTCCCCGACTATCACTTTAAGGACCTGCTCCACGTCGTCTATCGGCGAGGTGGACGACGGCTTTCCGGTCGGAGCCTTTTTCTTGGGGGCCGATTTCGGCTTCGGCCTGGGCGTCTGGGCCTGCCCGGGAGGCTTTGGCTTTGGCTTTGCCTTTGCCTCCTCCCCCTTCGCGGCCTCGGCTGCCCGCTCTTTGATCCGCCGGCCCGCCTGCATCATCTCGGTGAACTTCGACTCCACGAACGACACCTGAGGACGGGATATGGTGCCCCTGATCTCGACCGGTATCAGGAGCCTGCCGTCGCTCTCGAGCAGCGCCTTCTGCGCCGCGGGGTCGGGCGCGATGCCCCTGGCCGTCTCCGCGTCGATCCACGCTTCCCCCTCGCCAGCAAGCGATGTGTCGGGCTGCGCGCTCGCGGAGAGCCTCGCGGCAAACCGGTCCCCGCTGAACGAAGCGCCGTCGATCGACAGCAGCCCCTTCGCTATCTCGAACGAGGCCTTGAGGTCGCTGCCCGGCGCCTCTTCGCCCTCGCGCCCCGGCAGCGCCGACGGCTCCAGCTTCACGCCGGAGGCCGAGGCGATGCGGTCCACGAGCTTGGGATCGAAAAACCCGGCGAGAGAGCGGAGAGCGCTCCCTGCGAATTCAGGCATCACGATCGTGCCTGAGAGGACGAGGTCCTGCTGCAGCGAGTAATCGTCTGCCCCCTCGCCCCTGCCCCTGACCACGAGCCCGGCTTTCCCTGAGACGAGGCCGGCCGCGGACTTGATGCCGGATGCGTCGACGTCATGGCCGACCACGTCGAACTCGATGGACGGGATGGGCTGCGTCGCGATCCTGCCGGTGCCGCTCACCTCCCCCCCTGCGAAGGACCCCCTGATGGAGACCAGCGAGATCGAGTCGTCCCCGCGCTCGAACGAGAACGCGACATCGCTGATCTCGATCCCTGCCGCGGTGACCTTCGGGGCCTCCACCCTGCCCGAGACCGCGGCCGGGGAGTCGCCGGCCAGCGGCCCCGTCATTCGCACCTCGGCGCTGAACTCTCCGATATCCGCCGCCGCGGAGAGCCCGGGCATGAAGAACCCGGCCGCCTCGGCGCCGAGCCCGCTGCCGGAGAGCACAAGGGACGCGCTCAGGATGTCGTCGCGCCCGATCTCGCCTGTGACCGAGAATTCGCCCGACCCGATCACGACGGAGCCCTTTGAGATCGAAAGCGCAGCGTCTGATATCGTCGATTCGAATGCGACCTTGAGCGCGCCCCCCTGCTCCTTCTTCAGCGGGCCCGCGCTCGAGATCAGGGCGTCCCTCGCATCGAGGCTCAGCGAGAGCCGCCCGGCGTCTGCTGTCCCGGCGTATCTGGCGTCCACCGCCAGCCTGCCCTGCCATGATAGCGCAGGCGGGAGGCTGCGCCCTGAATACGCCAGCAGCGCCCCGGCCGAGGCCGGGACGAGATCGGGCGATGCCAGGTGGATGTCGAGAGAGACGGGCGAGGACCCGTAGTTCGCCGACGCGTTCCCTGCGAACTGGGAGCCGTTGAAATATATCCTGAGCCCTTCGGCCCTCGCCTCACGATTCGCATCGTCTATCGAGAGCCTGCACTCCGCGCTCAAATTGGGCGAGGTCGCCTCGCCGACAGCCCCGGTGAGCTTCATCTTCATGGAGATGCCGCCTTCGGCCGATATCTCCCTGAGAGAGAACGATGCGTTGCCGATGACGACCGGCCGCGGCATGGACTCGGCATCGATGAGGATGCGGCTGCGGACCGCATCCACGCTCCGTATGCTCAGTGGCATCCCGCCGCCGGACGGCCCCGCGGCCTGCGCCTCATTGATGAGGCCGAAGGGAAGCGCGCCGGAGGGGGCGCCGGGGGCCCTGAACTCGGGCACCGCGTCCCCCCCCTCATCCACGGCAGGCGGCTCCATCGACGGCGCGGGCATGGACCTGAACTCAGGGACGGACCCCTCCGGCGTGGAGCCAGGCGCAGGCCGCCCCTCTCCGGGGAATTCCGCCGGCGCGGGCGCAGCCTCGGGCGCCAGCCCCTGCACGCCTATCGATTTGATCTCAGGGACGGACGCGGCGGGCAAAGGGGCCTGCAGCCTCAGCATGGCGCCGAGATTGGACAGCCCCTGCGCAAAGCGGAGATCGAGGTTAGCGTCCCTGAGCTCTATGCCCGTGACTATCCTCCCGCGCAGGAGCGCGAGGAAAGAGAGGCTGCCCACGACCTTTTCGGCAGACAAGAGGGTCATGCCCTGAAAGGGCGGGGCGTCCGATATGAGCCGGAATCCGGTGATAGTGTAGCCGGGATAAGGGATGACCCTGAAGGCGAACTTCTTTATCTCGACGCGGGCGTTCAGCCGCTCCCTGAGGGCATCCTCGACCATCCCTCTGTATGTTGCGCTGGGGATGAGGCCGGGACCGGCCGCGGCCAGCGCCAGGATCAGGACGACGACAGCGCTTGCGATGATCACTGCCCTGCGCACACGCACCCCGCATCTTGCGCCCGCACGCCGATGCGCGGGCGTTTTCCTGCGATCATACTAAAAAATCGGACCCCCCGCAATCGGCCGTGATCAGTGCTGCCTCATCTCCTTTATCCCCTCGAGCCACATGAGCACGAGATCGTGCACCCTTTTGGGGAGGGAGCCCGGCATCTCGTGCTCGACCATCACGTGCATGAATGCGTCGAGCGCCTCGCGGGTCTCGCCCACCGTCAGGGGCCGGCCGCTCGAATGGACCGCGAGGTCCCTGTACGAGAGGGCCCGCTCGACAAGCATGGAGAACACATCCTTCGACTCGTCGCTCGCGTCCTTGAAGTGCTCCGCCACTTTGTCGAAAAGGGCCTTTATGTCCTTCTCGTCGATGCTGCCCTGCGCCGACCCGGCCCGGTCTTTTTTCACGTTCATCCGGCCTCCGGGGCCCTATAGGCCACGGCACGCCCGCCATGGCAAGCATTAAAAACCCTTGAGGCGTGGCCCCCTATCGGCTATCAACCTCGCCTGGCCATGAGGGGCGCGTTCATCACATTCGAGGGGATCGAGGGGTCGGGCAAGAGCACCCAGATCGGCATGCTCGCCGAGAGTCTATCGGCAAAGGGGCTCGATGTGGTCGTGACCCGCGAGCCTGGAGGCACGCAGATCGGCGAGCAGATCCGCGCGGTGCTGCTCGACGCCTCCCACCGGGGCATGACCCCGATCACAGAGCTCATGCTCTACGCGGCGGCCCGCCACCAGCACGTCGAGGAGGTCATAGAGCCGGCGCTCGCCGGCGGCAGGACCGTGCTCTGCGACCGATACGCGGACGCCACCACCGCATACCAGGGCGCGGCCCGAAGGATAGATCCCTCCCTCATAAAGGCGGTCCACCAGGTCGCCACGGGCGGGCTTGCTCCGGGGCTCACCGTGCTGCTGGACCTGCCTGCGAGGGACGGGCTCGCGCGCGCAATAGACCGAAACGCCCGAGGCGGAGCGGTCCCGGGCCACGACCGATTCGAGCGGGAGGCGCTCGAGTTCCACGAGCGGGTGAGGGACGGATACCTCTCGATCGCGCGGGAGGAGCCGGACCGGATCGCTGTGATCGACGCCCTCGGGCCCGTGGAGGAGATACACGAAAAGGTCCTGGCCGCGGTCGAAAAGTTTCTTCACCAGTCACCAGTCACCAGTCACCAGTCACTAGTCACTAGTCACTAGTCACTAGTCACTAGTCACGGCATTTATGTGGTCCAAGATAGTCGGACACAAGAGGCAGATAGAGGAGCTCAGGCGCTCGCTGGAATCGGCGAGGCTCCCTAACGCCTACGTCTTCGCGGGGCCTGCGGGCGTCGGCAAGAGGCTTGCGGCGGACGCGTTCGCGGCCGCGCTCCTCTGCCCGGAAGCGCCATCGCGCGGCCACGACGCCTGCGGCGAATGCCTCTCGTGCCGCAAGCTCGCCTCCGGCAACCACCCCGACTTTTTCCTGCTGGAGCCCGAGGAGTCGGAGCGGGGTGCCGTTACCAGCATAAAGACAGACCCGGTCAGGGAGCTGATGCAGAGGCTCATTTTCAAGCCGCTCGAGGCTCAGGCCAAGGTCGCGATCATCGACGGCGCGGACAGGCTCATGCCGCAGGCGGCCAACTCGCTGCTCAAGACGCTCGAGGAGCCCCCGGAGCGGACCCACTTCATCCTCGTCACGCCGCTCCCACACAGGCTGCTGCCCACGATAAGGTCCCGCTGCCGGCTCGTCGCATTCTCCCCCCTCGGCGAGGAGGAGCTCGCAGCGGCCCTCGTCCGGCGCCGCTCGATGGAGCCTGCGGAGGCGACCAGGATAGCCCGCCTCGCCGGCGGGAGCATGGGGCTCGCCCTCAGGCTCGAGCCGGAATTCGTGGCCGAGGTGCTGGGTCGCTTCCTGCCCCTCTTCTCCAGGGCATCCAGCTCCGACATAATGGAGGCGGCCCAGGCGTTCGCCGCGCAGGGCCCGGAGAGGCTCCCGCTGGTCTTTGACATCCTCATGAGCCTCTGCAGGGACATGCTGCGCGTGAAGGCGACGGGCAGCGCCGGGCTCGCGATACACCCCGAGGCGGAGGCCCTCGCGGGCCGCCTTGCCGAATCGAAGCTTATGCGGGCAATCGAGGGGATCAACGGGGCGAGGATCGCCTCCGAGACCGCCGCAAATAAACAGTTGATGTTTGAGGATCTTCTGTTTACGCTGACTTCCTGAACGCCGGATCCAAGGAGGATGAGGCCCTGCCGAGCAGGGCTCTTTTTTCGACAATATGCAGGAGACGCCCCCCGCAGAGAGCCGGCCCGCAGCCGAGGCCGCGCAGGCAGAGGCCGCGCCGAAGAGGCTGGCGGTCGGCGTGAAGTTCCGCACCGCCGGGCACATCTACACCTTTCTGACCGACGACCCGACCCTCAAGGGCGGCGAGAGGGTGCTCGTCGAGGCGGAGGAGGGGACGTCGTTCGGCGTCGTCGCCGCGCCCCCCAGGGAGGCGCGCGAATCCGAGCTCCCGCACAACGCGAGAAAGCTCATCCGCAGGCTGACCGAGGAGGACGCGGAAGAGGCGGCGAGACAGAGGGAACGCGCGCTCGAGTGCTTCAAGGCATGCCGCGAACGGATCAAATCGCGCTCGCTCCCCATGAAGCTCGTGGACGTTGAGATGTCCGAGGGGGGCAAGAAGGCGGTCTTCGTGTTCTTCGCGGAGGACCGCGTGGACTTCAGGGCCCTGGTCAAGGACCTCGCCGGCCTTCTGCGCATGCGCATCGAGATGCGCCAGGTGGGCAGCCGCGACGAGTCGAGGATGATCGGCTGCATAGGGCCGTGCGGGCTCACGACGTGCTGCTCCACGCACCTGCGCCAGTTCAAATCCATATCGATCTCCATGGCCAAGCACCAGGGGCTCGCGCCCAATCCCGCCAAGCTCACCGGCATGTGCGGGAAGCTCAAGTGCTGCCTCGACTACGAGAGCGCCGCCTACGACGAGTGCCGCCACGGGCTGCCCAAGGTCGGGGCCGCGGTGCGCTCGCCCAAGGGGCCTGGAAAGGTGATAGGACACAACGTCCTCAAGCGCGAGTGCACCGTGAGGCTCTACGGCGGCGGTGAGCTGCGCATCAGCTGCGACCAGTGCCAGACCATGTCCCAGGACGAGCGCGAGGCGGCCATAGGCGCGGCGAGGCAGGCGCGCGAGGAGGGCGAGGAACGCAGGCGCATGGGCGGCCGCGGGAGGCGCAGGGAGAGGGGCCGCAGGGAACCTATAAATGCCAAAGGACCCGAGAAGAAATAAATTCTACATCACCACGGCGATCGACTACGTAAACAGCCTCCCTCACATAGGGACCGCCTACGAGAAGATCGGCGCCGACGTGCTCGCCCGCTGGAACAGGATGCTGGGCCGCGAGGTCCGCTTCCAGATGGGCAACGACGAGCACTCGGTCAACGTCTGGAAGGCGGCGAAGGAGAAGGGGCTCTCGCCCAAGGAGTACTGCGACCAGATGCGGGAGCGCTTCGAGGATATCTGGAAGAGACTCGACGTATCGTACGACGGATTCATCCAGACCTCGGACCCGAAACACGAAAAAGGCGTGAAGAAACTCTTCAAGGCCATCATAGACAGGGGCGACATCTACAGGTCCCGCTACGAGGGATGGTACTGCGAATCGTGCGAGGCGTTCCTCACCGAGAAGGACCTCGAGGATGGGCTGTGTCCCAACCACAAGTCGAAGCCCAAGTGGCTCTCCGAGGAGAACTACTTCTTCGCGCTGTCGAAATACCGCGACCGGCTGCTCGACCATATTACGAACAACCCGGATTTCATCCTCCCGGAGATTAGGCGCAACGAGATAGTCTCGCTGCTCAAGGAGGGGCTGCAGGATATTTCCGTCTCACGCTCCACCTTCGACTGGGGCGTCACCCTGCCGGACGACCCGGACCACATCGTCTACGTATGGTTCGACGCGCTCATCAACTACATCACCGCAGTGGGGTACGGCTGGGACGACGCAAAGTTCGCCCGGTGGTGGCCGGCCGACATGCATGTGATAGGCAAGGACATCACGCGCTTCCACTGCGTTATCTGGCCCGCAATGCTCATGAGCGCCGGAGTCCCGCTGCCCAGGACCATCTTCGGCCACGGCTTCGTATATCTGAAGGGCGAGAAGATGTCGAAATCGCTCGGCAACGTGGTCACTCCCATGGACGTGATCGACAAGTACGGCGCAGACCCACTGCGCTACTACCTCATGCGCGAGGGAGGCTTCGGCCGCGACGCCGACTTCACGTGGGAGCACTTCATCGAGCGCTACAACGGCGACCTGGCCAACGGAGTCGGCAACCTCGTCGCGCGCACCATCGGCATGGCCACGAGGTACCAGGACGGCAGGATCGATCCCGCGGCAGGCTCGCCATTCCACGGCGAGCTGCGCGACACGACCGACGCGCTGCTCGGCAGGGTGTCGGCGGCGCTCGATCACGCCAGCGGGGAGGTGGAGTTCCACCAGGCCCTGGCCTCGATCTGGGAGGTCATGGCCGCAGCCGACAGGCACATCAACGACATGAAGCCGTGGGTGATGGCCAAGGCAGGGAATGCCGCGGAGATCAACGCAGTGCTCTGGCGCGTGGCGACAGCTATCCGCAGCGCCGTGATTTTGATCCGACCGTTCATGCCTAAGACAGCGGCCGCGATCTGGGCGTCCATGGGGTTTGATGCGACAGGCGCGCTTGAATCACAGGGCGTCGATTTTGACAATCTCCGCTTCGGCGCGCTCTCAAAGGCCATCGTCGTAAAGGCCGCAAGCGGCCTCTTCCCGAGGATAGAGGAAGAAAAGAAGGCTGAGGCTAAGGCTGAGGTTAAGGTTAAGCAGAAGGGGGAGGGGAAGATGACGGCAGGCGGACAGATAGAGATAACCGACTTTGCAAAGGTGGACCTGCGGGTCGCGGAGATAATCGCGGCGGAGCGCGTCGAGGGCGCGGACAAGCTGCTAAAACTCAAAGTGACGCTCGGCGAGGAGGAGCGCCAGATCGTGGCCGGCATCGCCAAGCACTACTCGCCCGAGGAGCTCGTGGGCAAACGCATCGTGGTCGTGGCGAACTTGAAACCCGCCACGCTGCGCGGCATCGAATCGCAGGGAATGCTTCTCGCCGCCTCCGACGAGAACACCGTCTCCATCCTCACGCCGCTGAAGGACGTCAAGATAGGCTCCAAGGTCAAGTAAGCAGACGGAGAGGTTCGATCTACCCTTCTCGCTATCCCTCCTCGACTCATACGCCGTCTCGGCCGGGGGCTTTCGTCGGCCGGGTCATATAGGCTGCTGAATCCAGCCTCCCTGCCTGCCGGCAGGCAGGCTCGAGCCACGCTGCGAAGAGTAGATCGACCCTCTCCGTCTGCCAAAGCAAAGGCTGTAGGTAAGTGAAAATATTAATGACCGTTTTTGGCCGCACCGCCCGCCGCCGCAGACATGTAAAATATCCCAACAAGTTAATTGTAAAATATCTTGACAACCAACAGATTGATCGTATACAATATATCCGGATATCAGGGGTGAACCATGAAGAAAAATTTTGGGGCATATCTAAAACAGCTTAGAGAACATGCCGATTTTTCACAGGATTATGTGGCTGCAAAAATTGGCGTTTCACGACCCACCTACGTTCAAATCGAGAAAAATGATCGGGAATTGACTATCTCTGAAGCGGAGAAGCTCTCTGAACTCTTTGATGTCGATTTGCCGGATTTTCTGCGGGCCAGGGAGGCATCCGTTCCGAATGTTGTCATTGAACCTCCCTCGAAAACCGGGAAAAAAGTTTCAGACATCCGCATCAGCGTGCCCCAGAGAAATTTGAAAAAGTTCAAAGAGGTCCTTCTCTATATCCTTGAGAAGGTCGGGGCAAAATCAAATATCGGGGAAACGGCGATCTACAAGCTCCTCTACTTCATCGATTTTGACTACTATGAAAAATTTGAGGAGCAGTTGGTCGGGGCGACCTATATAAAAAACCGGTTTGGCCCTACACCTGTTGAATTCGTGAAGATCGTCGATGATATGAAAAAGAAGAAAGAGATCGAACAGGTTTCAAGCTCGTATTTTCAGTACGAGCAGAAAAAATACTTGCCATTGAGAGGGCCCGACATGTCCGCTCTATCTGCGAGGGAGGTCAGGCACATCGACGATGTGCTCGCCCGCCTCTCGGACAAGAGCGCGAAGGAGTTGAACGATTATTCCCATGAGGATATGCCCTGGAAGGTCCATAAACAAGGGGAGAAGATCAGCTACGAGAGCGTCTTCTACCGCGATTATGAGCATTCCGTGAGAAGCTACGACGATGAACTTTAGTGAGACTCCCAAATTCACCAAAGATCTAAAACACCTTTCGAAAAAATATAGGTCCCTGCCCGAAGATTTTTCCGAATTCAAAAAAGTAGTCGCGGCTGTCCCATTCGGCAGCAGCAAACACTTTACGGTATTGCGCCAACATGGAGACATCGACGTCATCAAAGCGCGTTTATTTTGCAAATACCTCAGAGGAACTTCGCTTCGTGTCGTTTATGCGTATGATAAACAGGCTAAGCAGATTGTCTTCATTGAACTGTACTTCAAGGGCGACCAGGAGCGTGAAAGCCATGAAAGAATCGTTGAATTACTGAAAATATGATTATTAATTGACCACGGCGCTGAGTGCCACATGACGTAGCGGGTCGGGGTGCTCTTCGCAGCGGGGCTATTTCCGGCTTCGGGTGGCTGCGGAGCGGGGGACCCCACAAATAAAATTCCAAGCCCCAAGCACCAAACTCCAAATAAATTCCAATAAACGAAATTCCAATTATTAAACAAAAATATTGCGTTCGATTATTCGATAATTGGGATTTGGTGCTTATTTGGAATTTGGGATTTGGTGCTTGGAATTTGTCGAATGGGGGTGGTCCGCAGACAGGACCCGAAGCCGCCACTTTCCGCTCCGTCAGATGAGGCGGAATGCTACAACATCAAATCATCAAAATCCGGCAGGGTGTCGACCACGGGGCCCTCGTCCCTGGGCTTCGGCTTCGCGCGGGGGCGGGCGGGCGCCGGCTTGGAGAAGCCGTGGCGATAGAGCGGGAGGTCGTCGGAGTTTCCGCGCACGACCTCGATCCTGCGGCGCGACTGGCGCTCCCATTTCCTGAGCCCCTTCTCGAGCAGCGGCTGGTTCATTGACCACAGGAGCGTGTGCTCCCCCTTCATCTTCTGCTCCGCGAAGAGCCGATATCCCAGCGAGAAGGTCTGGAACCCGGTCTCGTCCGGCCCACCCCACACGATGAAGCTGGCCGGCTCCTGGATGTGCAGCCTCACCGGCTTGTCGGGATCGTATTCGGTCCTGAGAAACCCCACGATGTTGAGGTTGAGCCTTATGCACCAGATCGGCTCCGAAAGCCCCTTCATGACGAGCATGAGCTCGTCGAGGAAGGTCATCTGGTTGAGGTTGTCCCTTGTCACCTGCCTCTTCCCGCCGGTGGTGCTTATCTCCATGTTGTCCGGGACGACGAGCCCGAAGAAGGAGCGGAGGAAATTGAATATCTGCTCGAAGAACCAGACATTGGACTGCTCAGCGCTCATGCGCGTGAAGTCGATGTTGGCGTTGAACCCCCAGCTGCCCACCACCTGGCCGCGCAGGCTCTTCTCGTCCAGGAAGTCGTCCAGCCCCGTGGGGGTGGTGAGCCCGCCTCTGGCGCCCGGCTTTATCATGGGAGGCATCGTATCCCAAAGGCCCCGCGGCTGTCCAGCTCAGTGAAGGGAGATGAAAATCCTCCTCACAAAAGGGCCGAGGAGGCGTAGACGAAGGCCATCAGGTCCTGCGGAAAGAGGCCGAAGGCCGATACCGCCAGCGCCGCTGCGGCCATGACGCCGGTGAGCACGTTCGACCCCCCGCCTGCCGCCTCTTGCCCCTCAAGGGCGGGCGCCGCCCCGGCCTCCCTCATGTACATCGAGACTATGGGCCTCAAGACGCAGATGAACATGATCGCCGTGCCGAGCGACACCACCGCCGCGAGCATTATGTCGCCCGCGCGCGCAACCTCCATCACGAGATAGAACCTCCCGGCAAACCCCAGAGTGGGAGGCGCGCCGGCGAGCGAGAGAAGAAACAGCGACATCGCGGCCGCGGCCCAGGGCCTGCGCCTGGAGAGCCCGCACAGGCGTCTCGAGTCCAGCCCATCGCCCGGCGCCAGGGCGGCCAGCGCCGCGAACGCGCCCACCATCGAGACGCAGTAGGCCACGAGGTTCATGAGGAGGGCGCGCGCCATTGGCGCGTGGGAAAGGGCCAGCGAAGGGAGCGCAGCCAGCATGAACCCGCCGGCTGCGACCGAGAGATAGGCCAGCATCCGCTTGAGATTCTCCTGTCGCATCGCGGCCAGCGCCCCCCACAGGATCGTGACTGCCGCGACCGCGGAGGCGAGCCCGTGCCAGAGCGCGCCGCCGGGGGCCGCAATAGCCATGGCGATGCGAAGGAGCGCGACGAGGCCCGCTGCCTTGGCCGATGTGGCGATGAAGAGCGACACGGGCATGGGCGACCCCTCGAGCACGTCCGGCGCCCAGGAGTGGAACGGCGCAGCGGAGACCTTGAGCGAAAGGCCCGAGAACACCATCGCGAGCCCGAAGAGGAACATCCCCCTCCCCTCGCCGGAGAGGACGTACTCGAACCTCTCCGCGATGGTCGCGAGCGACGTGCTGCCCAGGCTGCCGAATATGAAAGCCAGCCCCATGCAGTAGAACGCGGTCGAGAACGCGGACATCATGAACATCTTGAGCGAGGCCTCGACCGACTGCGGCCGGGTGCGCGCGTAGCCGGCCATCGCCGAGAGGGAGATCGACGCGGTCTCCATGGCGATGAGGATGGCGATGAGGTCGCCTGCGAAGCACAGCGCCGCCATGCCGAAGGCTGAGAGCATCAGCAGGCCGTAAAATCCGATCCCCGTCCGCTCGCGGTGCCCGAGATAAGGGCTCGATATGAGCGCCGAGCAGGCCGCCGAAGCAAGCACCACGATCATGCCGGCCAGCCCGAGCCGGTCGGTGATCAGGATCGCCGCCCCGGCGGTCCCGGCCTCCGGCCAGGTCCGCCATGCGAGCGCAGCGGCCGCCAGAAGCCCGGCGACGGAGATCCCGGCGTCGACCCATCGGCCCGCGCCCCTGGTCGCCGCGGAGGAGATCAGTGCCGCGGCCGCGGCGATCGCGAGCACCGCCAGCGGAAGCGCCGCGCCGGGGAACCACGCGTGTGCGATGTCGAGGATCGCAGCCGTCACTCGCCCCTCCCCTCGGGCGCCGCCTCATCCGGGACCGGCGAACGGCCCGCCGGGATTATCATCTCCACCCTCTTCGAGAGCTTCACAAAGGCCTCCGCAGGCCTCTCTATCCTGCCGAGCAGCGGCTGCGGCCAGAGGCCCGCCAGCACGATCACCGCCCCGATAGCGGCCATCGCCGTGATCTCCGCCGGCCCAGCGTCGGACCGGCGCCGCTCATCCCCGGCCGCGCGCCTGCCGAAGAGGGCGATGACCACCCTGACCGCGATCGCGGATGCCAGAATGGCGAGCCCCGCAAGGGCCAGCGACGCGTGCAGCGTGCGCACCTGAAAGCTGCCCAGCAGCAGCGTGAACTGGCCGGAGAATCCGGCGAGGCCTGGCAGGCCGACCGCCGCGGCAGCAAAGAGGGCGAGCGCAGCGGCCACGGCCGGCATCGCGCGCCATATCCCCCCTGCGTTCGCCAGGTCGGAGCCGCCCGCCCTCGCCCTGAGCGTGCCCGAGACCATGTGGACCCCGCACGCTATCAGTGCGTTGGCCGCCATGAGCAGCACCGCGCCGGAAACCCCCACGGACTGGAGCGAGAAGAGACCCAGCAGCACGATCCCCATCTGCGAGAGCGAGACCGCCGCCGCGATCCGCGCTAGATCCCTCTCGGCAAGGGCCAGCATGGCTCCCATGAACACCGCGGCCACGCCGAGCCAGCACATGGCGGGCGCGAAGACCGCGACCGCCACCGGCGCTATCGGCATGCCGATCCTGAAGAATCCGTAGGCGCCGGCAGCCAGCATCGCCCCCCCGGCGAGCGCCGCCCCCGCAGGAGACGACTGCTCGCAGAGATCCGCGAGCCAGGTGTGGAGCCCGGCTATCGGCATCATGACCCCGAAGGCCAGCGCGAGCGCCCAGAACATCCACATCTGGTCGAAGAGGCCGAACCGGTGGGCCATCCAGTCCACGATGTAGAACGACTCTGCGCTCGCCCCTGCGAAGGCGAACGCGAGGAGCATAGCCGCGCTGCCCGCCGCTGCGAACGCCATGAATTTCGTAGCGGCGGCGATCCTCCCGCCCTCACCCCACACCCCCGTCAAAAGGCACAGGGCAGCGGCCGAGCCGCTCCAGAAGAGGTAGAAGAGGAACCCGTCGAGCGAGGCGAATATCCCGGTGAGGCACCCCTGGGCGAAGAGCATGAGGGCGAGCGACAGGCGCTCCCTCGGGACCTCCCGCCTCAGGGAAAATATGATGGAGCCGAAGCACGAAGCCGACGCTGCAGCCGCGAGCAGCCCCGAGACCCCGTCGAACCCGACCCTGTAGTAGATCCCGAGCGACGGTATCCACTGCGCCATCTCCGCGAACTCTATCTCCCCGCTGCCGCGGATCCTGGCGAAGGCGGCGACGCACAGCCCGGCGCCGACCGCGGAGAATATCGCCGAGGCGACCCTGGCCGCGGCCCTCGCCCCGGCCGGGATCGCGAGCGAGACGATCGCGCCCGCCAGCGGCAGCGCCACGGCCGCGCTCACCATATGCGCCGACATAAACTCCGCCGCCCTCGAGATCATCTCAGCCAATCGCCCCTCCGGATCACAGCGCCACCAGCGCGATTATCGCTACGGCGCCGATGAGAAAATAGAGCATGTAGTGATAGAGCATGCCGCTCTGCGCGGCGCGCGCGATCGAGGCGCCGAGCCCCACCGTCCTCGCCACGCCGCCCGCCGCTATCCCGTCGATCGCGGTCCTGTCCACCCCCCGCTTCACTATCACGCGGGCGAACCACTCGACAGGCCCGACTATTACAAGGCCGCAGATCTCCTCGAAGTAATATTTCCTGGCCGCCAGCTGCGCGAGCGGCCTTATGCGCCTTGCCACCCGGGCGGGCCAGTCGCGCTTCTGCGCGTAGATGAGCCAGCCGAGCACGGCGAAGTGCGCCGACCACAGCAGAAAGACCGCCGCGAGGACCATCCACGTGCCGCAGGATCCGTCTGAGAACGCGCTGCCGCTCTCAGACGGTATGAGCGTGCCGAGCCAGCCGCCTATCCAATCGGAGCCTCCCAGACAATGCGGCAGCCCTGCGAAGCCGGCCCCCGCGACAAGCGAGATTAGAAGCATCGTGGCCAGCACCATGCTCATGGACGGCTCCGCCACCCTCTTGTACCTCGACGCGTCCAGCGCGCTGTCGCCGAAGAATACCGCGCCCGCGGCCCTGAAGATGTAGAAGGCGGTCACGCCGAGGGCGGCGAGCCCCATGATCCAGAGCGCGACGTGCCCCCGCTCGAAGGCCCTGCCCAGTATCGCCTGCTCGCTGAAGAAGCCCGATGCGGGCGCGATCCCGGCCATCGCCGCGGCGGAGACCACGAAGGCCCATCCGGTTATCGGCATCCTCCGCACGAGCCCGCCCATCGACAGGACGTCGCTCTCGCCGGAGGAGGCCTTTATGGCGCTGCCGGCCGAGAGCACGAGCAGGCACTTGAAGAGGGCGTGCGTCGCCAGATGGAACGAGGCCGCGATGAACGCGCCCATGCCCGCAGCCATGTAGATGAGCCCGAACTGGGATACGGTGGAATAGGCGAGTATCCTGCGCAGGTCCCTCTCGGCCAGCGCCATCGTGGCGGAGAGGAGGGCGCATGCCGCGCCCGCCCACGCCATGACCGAGAGGGCGGCAGGCGCCAGCGCGAATATGTAGTTGAGCCTGATCACCATGTAGACGCCGAGCGCCGCGGTGGTGACCGTGCCCATCAGGGCGAAGGCCGGGGTCGGTGCGAGCGCCGCCTCCGGCATCCACAGGTGCAGCGGGATCTGGGCCGATTTGGCCGCCGCGGCGCCGAATATGAGCAGGGCGACGGCGGAGGCCACGGGCATGAAGAAGGCGACCTGGCGCTCCATGGTCTCGAAGTTGAAGAGGCCCGAATCCGCGTCGGCCCCCGAGGCGGACATGGCGCCGAATATCACGAACGCCGCAGCGAGCAGGGAGGCGTCGCCTATCGCGTTTATGGCGAAGGCGCGCAGCCCGGAGCGCAGATCGGCCCCCTCTCCCCTGCGGGAACCGATCAGCGCGCAGGATGAGAACCCGACCCCCTCCCACCCTGCGATGGCCAGCACCAGGTTGTCGGCGAGCACCGCCAGCAGCATGAAGAATATGAGGAGCGAGGATACGGCGTGGTACCTGAAGAAACCGTCGTCGTTCCACATGTCGCCGATCGAGTACAGCTGCACGAGAAACCCCACGCCCGCCACGAGCGCCGCCATGAACATGGCCAGCTCGTCCACGCGAAGCCCAACGTCCACGCTGAAGCCGGGTATCGCGGCCCACCGGAACAGAGGCCCGGTGATGGCGGAGGGCGAGACGGCGTCGAAGCCGGTCAGGGTGAAGAAGATCACCGCAGTGGCGGCCAGGGACCCGAGAGGCGCGCAGACGCTCAGGAGCGAGACCAGGGGCCTCGGTCCCGGCGATTCGCTGCCCGAGTAGAGGGCGGCGACCAGCGCGCTCGCCGCGGCTGCGGCCAGCGGCATCGCGACCACGAGCCATATCATCGCCTGCAGGCTAACGTGGCTGTATATGAGTTCGAGCATCCTAGTCCCTCAGAAGCCTCAGCTCGTCTCCGTGCACAGTCCCGCATCTCTTGAAGACCGCCACCAGAAGGGCCAGCCCCGCCGCCGCCTGCGCGGCGAGCACCGCTATCAGGAAGAACATGGCCGCCTTGCCCTCCGGCAGGAGGTTCCACCGCGCGAAGGAGGCCATCGCGAGCATCGCCGCCGCCATCATCGTCTGGATCGACATGAACACCACGAGGACGTTCCTGCGCACGCACGCTCCCGCGGCGCCGATCGCGAAGAGGGCCGCCGAAAGCAGGAGCAGGTGCTGAAGGGTGAGCGTCATCCCTCTCCCTCCCTGCCCGCCATTACCACCGAGGCCGCGGCCGCGGCCATGAGCATGAGCCCGGATAACGCGAAGGCGAGCGCGTACCCGGAGGCGATGGCCTTGCCCACGGTGAGCGGCGAATCGAAGTGCACGCCGCTCGCCGGCGCCGCAAAAAACGGGGGCGCCGCGACCGCTATCGACATGACGATGGCGAGGTAGCCGGCGGCCACGGCCGCGAGCACCTTGCCGAATTTTATCTGCCGGGCCCTCGCCCTCCTGCCCGGCTCCATGAGCATGAGGACGTAGAGGCAGAACGAGAGGGTCGATCCCACGGCGACGATGAGAAACGCCGACGCCGCCAGCGGCGCGCGCATCAGCGCCATGATGGCAGCGACCGGTATCACGAGGCCCAGGAGCCAGACCGCGGAGCTGAGCGGGTCGCGCCTGGAGAGCGCGATGACCGCCGATGAGGTCGCGGCCGCCGCAAGGATGTAGAAGACGATCGCCTCCACTAATCCCCCTTCGACAGGACGGTCACAATATAGGCGGTCGCAGCAAGATTTGCCATAGCCAAAGGCATGAGGGCCCTCCACGCGAAGCGCACGAGCCGGTCCCCCCTGAGGGAGGCGATGGACGCCCGCGCGAATGCGAACAGCACAAGGAGCAGGGCGCTCTTAGCCGCCATCGCCGCAAGGCCCGCGACGGCGACCGACGGCTCCACCGCCCAGGCCGGCACGATCACCCGGAGGGATTCGGCCAGGGACGACACAGGCAGAAACGGCAGCTGCCAGCCGCCGAGGAACGCGGAGCATCCGACCGCAGCGAGCGCGGCCGCGAGCGCGCTGAACGAGAGGCGCCGTACAAATCCCGCGGCAGCGGCCGTCTGGGGATGGATGCGCGCCACATCCTGCCCCGCGAAGCGGCCGCTCTCGACCCTGCGCAGGGCCATGCATGAGCTGGCCGCGAATATGGCGAACGCGACCGGCTGCCTCGCCCAGTTCCATCTCCAGATCGCATCGCCCTGGTCCGCGACCAGCCCCGCCGGATCGATCTTCCCCGAGAGGAGGACGACTGAGGCCAGGGCGAGCATCATCGCCGGAAAAAACGAGAAGTACGCCGCGGCCGATCCGACCGCCACCGCGCGCGAGGCGCGGTCGCCCTCGCCGGCCATGGAGAGAAACGACGCGCACGCCCACAGGGAGACCATGGCGAGGGAGAAAAGAAGCCCCGCGCCCGGTTCCCAGACCGTGAAGGAGAACCGCCAGGCGCCGGCGGATATCGCGGGCGCAAGCTGCACAGGCGCTGCGGCGGCGAGCGCCGCGACGAGCGCCGCGACCGGCGCGAATGCGAACGCCGCGGCGACGCCCGGCTTCCTCTTCGGCCCCCTGGACACGAGCGAGAGCGCCAGGGCCGCGGCGCGGACGAGGCCTGTGCCGTACGCCGGCCCGCAGCGGCCGGAGGGGGATGCGGCCCAGCGGTCGAGCGCCGAGGCGGCGCGCATGAGCCCGCACAGCACCGCGAGCGCCAGCGCCGCGGAGAGGGCCGCCGTCCAGATCTCTATCGGGTCCAATCGATCCCCCTCACCTGTCCGCCTCAGAGGCCGAGGCCCCGAGGCTCGCAACGATCATGGGCACGTCCTCGACCGCGCACCCCTTCAGAATCACCGGGGCCGCCTGACAGAGCGCGAACGACGGCGACCGCACCCTGAACCTGTAAGGCCGGGGGGAGCCGTCGGAGACCAGGTGAAACCCCATCTCGCCCGAAGCCGCCTCCACCAATGCGCATCCCTCCCCGGCCGGGAGCCGCTGCTTGCCTGCCATGATGCGCCTGTGCCTCGCCAAGCCCTCACCGCCGCCGTACACCTCGTGCGCAGGGGGGAGGACGACCGCCCCCTCCTTTGCAGTCAGCGGCCCCGGCTCCATCATCGCCATCGCCTCTTCCACTATGCGCGCGGACTCCGTCGACTCAAGCAGCCGGACCACGGTCCGGTCGAACACGTCCCCCTCCGCCCCTACCGGGACCTCGAAATCGAGCCCGGCGTACATGAGATACGGCAGGTCCCTCCTCAGGTCCCTTGCCTGCCCCGCGGCCCGAAGGGATGGCCCCGTTACGCCCCATGCGGAGGCGGCGTCGGCCGAAATCACGCCGACTCCTCGCGTCCTGTCCGAAAAGATCCGGTCTCCCGCAAGGGCAGAGGCAGCACCGCCTGCCTCGTCCCTCACCCTCCGCATGAGCGCACGGCCCCTCTTGCTCTCCGCGCCGCCCAGGTCGCGCGCCACGCCCCCTATCCTGGATGAGGAGCCGGAGGCGCCGAAAGAGGCGCGCACCCACCCCTCGACCGAATCCCTGCACGAGAGGAGGAGGGCGGCGCGCGAGGGGAGACCGGCGTGCGCGAGCGTGCGGCCCGCGTGCGACAGCCCCTCGCGTATCCTCCACGCCTCGCAGAGGATCGTGCGCAGCCATTTCGCCCTCGCCGGGACCTCCACGCCGAAGAGGGACTCCACCGCCATGCAGCAGCAGGTGCCGGCGATGCCGGGCGACGCGCAGCCCGCCCTCTCCGCGACCGCCCTGGCCGAATGCCACGTCATGGACTCGGCGAGCTTCTCGAGGCCCCGGTGCGCAAAGCCGATCTCGGACCGGGCCGCCTCGACCCGGGCGCCTCGGGCCTTGATCACAAGGCGAAACGGCATGCCGGAACCGGGATCGCCGGCCGGGATCGAGATCTCATGCGCATCTGCGGCGGAGCCGGTCATGATACCCCTCGAAAATCCTTCCTCAGCGGATGACCATGAAAATCGTCCTCCGTGAGTATCCTCTTATGCGCAGGGCCGCCCCTGAACGATATGCCGAACATATCGAAACACTCCCTCTCGTACCACTCCGCAGCCGGGTGCACCCTGACCAGCGATGCGATCTCCGAACCGGTTTCGGGGAGGCGCGCCGTGAGCGTGAATCGAGACCCCCCGCCGCCGTCGCTGAGCTTCGCCACGATCTCGAAGCGCAGCCCCTCCCCCTCGCGGTCGATGCAGAAGAGGTCCATGAGGGCGGAGAGGCCCGACTGCACCTTGAGGATCGCGGCCGCATCCTCCCATCTCTCGGGGGGCACCTCGGCGCGCGCGGCGGCCCCCTCGCCGCTCACCTTCGCCCCGCGGATCCCATCCCCCACCGCCTCAATCGGATTTCTGATCATCTTCCTCCACCGGAGCGGGCCTTCTGATCATGGATGCGAGTTTCTCGACCGCGCGCACGAGCTCCCCGGCGTCGGGCGGGCAGCCGGGGACGCGCACGTCGACCGGCACCGCGCGATCGGCGCCGCAGTTCCCGGCGTAGGGAGCGGCAAGCGCGCCTGACGACGCGCACGTCCCGAGCGCGATCACCCATCTGGGCTCGCCCATCCTGTCGTAGAAATCCCTCAAGAGCCTTGCCCTCTTCGCGCCCACGGGGCCGGAGACGATGAGCAGGTCCGCCTCCTCCGGCCTCTCGACCGTGGGGAACATGAAGCCGCGGCAGGGCCGCGCATCCGTGCATCCGCAGCAGCACGACGCGAGCTCGACCGCAGCCAGGCCCCTGCGCCTGGCCCACGCCACGAGGTCCCCTGCCCGCGCTCCGAAGAAATCCAGGGACATCTCACCCCTCACGGTCAAGGGCCCTGCCGCCGAGCGCGAAGGCCAGGGCGATCCCCATGAAGAAGAGGAACGCCGCGATGTGGACGAAGGCAGCGACGGCAGCGCCTGAATCCGCCGCCCACCTGAAGGCGAGGGCCCACGGCACTAGCAGGACGAAGCCGGTCGCAAAGACGAGAAACAGAGATGCCATGAGGAAGAACGGCATGTGACATACTTTAACAATTCCGAATAGTTAATACAACACAAACCCAATGGCGCCCGCCCCATTATTACCGTTGCACTCGCGTCGTGTTTTCTATAGGTCTGCCCCGCTTCCGACTGCGAATATGCGAGGAAACACAAAGACAGCGCTGGTCCTGGGGTTCGCCCTCTTCGCGATGTTCTTCGGCGCGGGCAACCTCATATTCCCTCCGTCGCTCGGCAGGCTCTTCGGCGACCGCTTCGGCCTCTCTCTGCTGGGATTCGTGATCACCGGCGTCGGGCTTCCGCTCCTCGGTGTGCTTTCGGTGGCCAGGGCCGAGGGCGGCATCGACCACATGGCCCGCAGGATCGACCCACGCTTCGCAAAGGCGCTCTCGCTCACCCTCATGCTGGTGATCGGCCCGTTTCTCGCGATACCCAGGACCTGCGCCACCACCTTCGAGCTCGCGATCGCGCCCAACTTCCCGCAGATCAACTCCTGGCTGTTCTCCGCCCTCTACTTCGGCGCCGTGCTCTTCTTCGCGCTCAACCCCCTCTCGGTGATAGACAGGATCGGCAAGATCCTCACGCCGCTTCTCCTGGCTTCGCTGGCCGCAATGATCGCCAGGGGCATAGCGAGCCCCATCGCCTCGCCGATCGTCACCGACGCGCCGCACGCCTTCGGGAAGTCGCTCATCGAGGGCTATCAGACCATGGACCTGATGGCCGCGACCATATTCGGCATCGTCATACTCAACGACCTGCGCAGCAAGGGCATATTCGAGCGCTCGGCCCATCTGAGCATCATCATAAGGGCGGGCATAATCTCAGCGGTGTCGCTCGCTCTGATCTACGGCGGGCTCAACTACCTCGGCGCCACCACGAGCGTGCTCGCGGAGCAGATGACCCGCACCGAGCTCATGATCTTCATCTCGCACTCGCTGCTCGGGCGGGCCAGCGGCCTCTTCCTCGGCGTCGCTGTAGCCATGGCGTGCCTCACCACGGCCATAGGGCTCACGGTCGTGTGCGGGGAGTACTTCAACAAGTTCTCCTACGGGAGACTCAACTACAGGCTCGTCTGCGTCGCGATCGCAGCGGTGAGTTTCATCCTCGCCAACGCCGGCGTGGAGAAGATCATATCCCTGGCCGTGCCGCTCCTGGTCACGCTCTACCCGGTCGTGATGGTGATCGTGATACTGTGCCTCGTCGGCTGGAGGCTTTCCAACCGCAACATATGGCGGGGGGCCGCGGCCGGCGCCCTCATCTCCGGCATAGTGGAGGCGGCGCACGCGAGCGGCGCGGGTATAGCGGTCGCGGACCGCATCTGGGAGGTGCTGCCTCTCACCCACCTGGGCATCGGCTGGGTGCTCCCCTCGGCGCTGCTGGCCATGCTCGGCGCGCTGGTGAGGCCGAGGCGCGTGATCAAGAGCTTCAGGGTGCTGGCGGTCTGCCCGAGCCAGCTGGCGACCCACGTCGCGATATTCGACGACGACGTCGCGGTCTTCGAGACCGCCATCCCCCACAGGCTCGACCGGGCGATGGACGCGGCTCAGCGCGAATCGGAGCTCAACCTCATCAAGGAGGAACTCGCGCGCAGGCTCTCTCAGCTGAACATCGACCTCTCCACGATCGACGCGATAGCGGCCAGGGGGGGATTTTTGCACCCGCTGCCGGGCGGGGTCTACCGCGTCACGCGGTCCATGGTCGACGATCTGGTGAAGAACGCCTGGCGCCAGCACCCCTCCAACTGGGGTGCGGTGATCGCAAACGAGATCGCGGAGGCCAACGACATCGACGCCTTCATCGTGGACCCGGTCGTGGTCGACGAGATGGACGATCTCGCCCGGTTCTCCGGCATGCCAGAGATAAGGCGCGCCTCGATCTTCCACGCCTCCAACCATAAGGCGGTGATCAGGCGCATGGCCGGCAACATCTGGAAGCCGCCGCACAGGATCAACGCGATCGTCGCGCACATCGGCGACGGGACATCGGTGGGCGCCCACCGGCAGGGCAAGGTCGTGGACGTGAACAACGCACTCGACGGGGACGGCCCGTTCTCCGCCCTCAGCGCCGGGTCTCTCCCCACGGTCGACGTGGTGAGGCTCTGCTTCCAGGAGGGGGCCTCCGAGGAGTCGGTGCTCCACAAGATCCGAAACGCGGGAGGGCTCATCGCCTATCTGGGCGTCACAGACGTGGAGGAGATAAACCGCATGATCGAAGCGGGCGACGAGAAGGCTGCCGGGGTCGTCGAGGCCATGGCCTACCAGGTCTCCAAGGAGATCGGCGCGCTCGCCGCGGCGCTGCGCGGCAGGGTGGACGCGATCGCGATCACCGGCGCCTACGCCGCGATCCCGCTCCTCACCCGCTCCATCAAGGCGCGCTGCGAGTTCCTGGCGCCGATCTTCGAGTACCCCGGCGAATCGGAGACCTCGGCCATCGTCGGCGGCGCGCTGCGCGTCCTCCGCGGCGAAGAGGAGCTGCTGGAGTACGACCCCGCCTAGCTGTCGTCCTGAAGCGTCGTGAGTGCGGATGGACTTCTCCACGAGATGTGATAATGTGCGCAAGGGGTAAAAGGAGGCCATATGCTCGTGCGCATAGCACTTTTCGGGGTCATAGGGGTTTTTGCGGCCCTCGTAGTGAGCGCCGCCCGCAAGTCGTACGCAGCAAGGCGCATGGATCTCGATGCGGAGACCTCTCTTCTGCTCTTCCCGTTCTTCGGCCTCATCGCCCTCATATACCCGATCATCGCGGTCCGCGTCTCTGCGATGCCGTGGTACGGCCGCGGCGCGGTCTACATGATCGCCTTCTTCGCCGCGCAGTACGCGGCGGGGCTCATCCTCACCAAGCTCAACCGCTGCCCCTGGAACTACTCCGGCAGGGGGTCGCTCGGGGGGCTCGTTCGCGTCTCGGACGCGCCCCTGTGGTTTGCGGCGGGGCTGGGCGTGGAGCACATCTACCCATGGGTCAAGGCGACCGCCGTGGCCCTCTCCTGAACCCGCAACCGGTTGTAATCAAAGTGAAGATTGGGCTTCAAAGCGCACCGCCCCTGTGTTAGGCAGATGCCATGGGTTTCTCGATCCAGGATTTCCTGGCCGACGCGTCGAGGGCCGTGGCGCAATTCGTCGATCTCGAGGAGAAGTGCGCGAGGGAGGTCGCTGGGCTCAACGAAAGCCCTGCGAACAGGATGTGGGAGAGCTCCCTCTACTCGACGCTGGCCTCGGGCGGCGTGCCTCATCACGTCGTCTCCGAGCTGCGCGTAAGATGGGAACCGCAGTTCAAAAGGTACAGGCAGCTGTGCGACGCGGGCCCCGTGAGGACTCCGGCGCTCAGGATCTTCCGCATCTGCGCTGAGTCGGTGGCGCTGAGGTTCGGGCTCTCCCTGAGCAGGGTCCTTTCCAAAGACTGGATCGATTTCGCAGTCCGCCCCTCGGAGGAGGCGCGCGCCGATGCCCTCTTGTCCAGAATGCGCAAGCTGCGCGTCGAGGAGCGCTGGGCAGGGGAGCTCGCCTCCACATGGGAATTCCTCTTCGCCCCCGGCGGCCAGGACGACCGAAACCTCAAACCGCCGCGCCTCTTCTACGAGCTCGCAGACAGGGATAGCTCCCACGTCAAGTTCGTCCACCCCTATGAGGAGGACCTGGATTTGAACGGCATAAGGGAGTTCAGGCAGGCCGAGCTCGAGAGGGCGCTCTCGCTCATCGAAGGGAACAGGCTCAGCATGGTGCTGGGACACCCGGGATGGAGGCCCGTGGCGCGCGGCTTCGACCTCTGGATGGAGACCCTCAAGCTGAAGCTCTCCTCGTCCGGCACACCAGTCGCCGACTTCACGGGCGCAGGTCAGGACCTCGATGCGGCGCGCCGCGACCTCGACGGCTTCGGCGGCGTCGCCATGGTGAGCCCTGCGGCGCTGGCCGCCGTCGCAGGGGGCCTGGGCAACTCGGCAAGGATATTCATCGTCGCCGAGACCGGGCTGGCCCCGCACGAGGCTGCGGCGAAAAAAATCGGGCAGGCCCTCTCGGAGGCCGGGCTGCGCGGCGAGATTGCGGTGCTCGCCGTGGACCACAAGGCCCTGAACAGCAGGCAGGCGGAGCAGATAATCTTCGGGGAGAGGGGGATGCTCGCCGAATCCATCCCGCACGGCCCCGATTTCATAAAGGACCTGTCGAGAAAAAACCCCATGCTGCCGGGGGTCTTCTCGCGGCTGGCGGACGCCCTCGAGGAGGAGATGTCGATGAGCGGGAAAAAGGGGGCGAAGACGCGCCTCGACGACGAATGCCGGAGGACCCGGCGCCTTCAGCCGGCGAGGGGGGCGCCGCAAGGCGGGGCGCTGGCGACCCCCAGCGGGTGCTGGAACGGCCACCTCGACAGGATCACTTCGCTCTCGAAATCGAACATCATAACGGTGGGTCAGTGCAGCGCGCCGTTCTTCACCATGAGCCTCGCGCTCAGGGCCTGAACGGGGCCGCCTCCTCGTCGACCGACACGATGGCCGAGGTCGAATGCTCAGGAATGAGCTGGCAGGTCTCGGTGATCCTCACGCCGATCCTGTCGGCGCCCAGCAGTTCGTAGATCTTTCGCTGGTCCATGAGGTCGGGGAACGCCGGGTAGCCGGGGCTGAAGCGGAAGCCCACCACGTCCCCCGCGCCGAGCTCGGCCCTTATCATGCGCTGGCAGAACTCCGCTGTCGCCTCCGCGAACTGCGCCGCCAGCCCCCTGAGGTAGAACGAGTCGCTGTATCTCTTCTCCGAGAACTGCCTCGCCGATATCTCGGAGGCGCGGCCCCCTGCGGTCACGAGCTGGAACGCCGCGAAGCCGCGACCGAAGAGGTCGGCGATGCATCGGTTGGGCGTCTGCCTCTCGCGCGGGAAATCGAAGCGGAACTCGCGGCGCTCCCCCTTCACCAGAAGCCCGTTGCCTATGCGCCTGCACTCGAAGTAGCCGTAAGCGATCGCCGGCGCTATGGCCGACTGAGCCCGCACCAGCGCCATCTGCCTCTCGTATATGGGGATCGCCTTTTCGGCCTTGAGCCCCTCCCACTCGTCCGCGGAAATACCCCGACGAAACTGCCAGCGCGAGGCGAAGAGCGCCTCCTTGTCGAGCAGCGCCTCGACCTCGTCGAGCGGAATGTCCTTCACGATCCTGGTTCCGAAAAACGGTGCCTTCATCTTCCCTCTCAGCTTCTCAGCTTCTCAGCTTCCAGCCCCTTCGCCACTATCTCCATCTCCCTGAGCCCTGCGAACGCGTCGGGGCAGTAAGCGACCCTTCCGCCGTAGGCCGGGGAGAGCCTGCCCTTCACGAAGGAGCCGGTGAGGGCGGCGCCCCCGCAGAGCACCGGGACGTTCAATCCCGCCTCGCGGAAGATGCACAAATCCTCCCGCATCACCTCCGTGGAGCTGACGAGCAGCCCGGACAGGCCGATCGCGTCCGCCTTGTGCTCGCGCGCCGCGGCGATGACCGCTGCCGCAGGCTGCCTTATGCCGAGGTTCACGACCCTGAAGCCGTTGTTGGCCAGGATCGCGTCGACCAGGTCCTTGCCTATGTCGTGGACGTCGCCGCGCACCGTGGCGAGCACGATCGTGGCCCTGTGAGAGGCCTCGCCTCCGCTCATGTGCGGGGCGAGGAGATCGATCGCGGCGCGCATCGCCTCCGCCGAGGCGAGCACGAACGGCAGCGGCGTGCGTCCGGCCCCGAACTCCTCCCCCACCCTCTGCATCGCCGGCAAAAGGACCCTGTTCACGATCTCCCGGGCGGGCATCTCGGAGAGGAGATCGTCGACCAGCCGGGCGATATCGTCCCTGCTCCCTTCGATCACCCTCTGTGCGAGGGCGTCGGCCGAGGAAAGCGGCGCGCCGCCGCGGGCCTTCCCTTCATCGGGGGCGGCATCCGCGGAGAGAGACCTGATGACCTCCGCGAGAGGGTCGCCGTTTGAGAAGTCGCCGTCGATCAGCCGATCCAGCATTGATCTCATCCGTTCCGGTATCCTGTCGAGAGGCACGATCCGCGCAGGATTGATTATGGCCGCGTCGAGCCCCGCCTTCAGCGCGCGATCGAGGAAGGCGCTCGTGAGCTGCGCCCTCGCGGGCGCGGGCAGGCCGAACGATATGTTGCTCACGCCGAGGATCGTGCGCACCCCCGGGATGCTCCGCTTGATGAGCGAGAGCGCCTCGAGGGTCTTTGCCCCTGCGGTGCGAAGCCCGGGGTCGCCGCTGGCGAGCGTGAAGGTGAGCGGGTCGATGAGCAGATCGCCCCTCGAGAGCCCCGCCCCCTCCGCCATATCCACGAGCCTCTCGGCGACCTCGAGCTTTTCAGCGGGGCCCTTCGCCATGCCATGTTCGTCTATGCAGAGGCAGACCACCGCTGCGCCGAATCTCCTGGCGAGAGAGAGGATCGAGCCGGCCTTCGCGCCGCCGTCCTCGAGGTTGATGGAGTTTATGATGGAGCGGCCAGGCGCACGGGAGAGCGCCGCCTCTATCGCGCCGGGATCCGTGGAATCGATCATTATGGCCGCATCGGCCCTCACGGCGATCCTGCCCACCGCCCTCGACAGGTCGGCCGCCTCGTCCCTGCCAGCGTACGCCACGCACAGGTCGAGCGCGTGGCTGGACTGCGCGGCCCCCCTGGCCACGTCGGCCATGGCGTCGAACTCCCCCGCCAGGACCAGGTCCCTGAATTTCCTGGAACCGTTCGCGTTGGTCTGCTCGGCGACGATGAACGGCCTCGGCTCCTGATCCAGGGGATATGCCGTGAACAGGCTCGACACAAAATCGAACGCCCTCGCTTCGGCCTTCGATCTTTGCACTTTGAACTTTGACCTTCGGCCTTTGAGTTCCCCGGCGAGTGCGGCGATGTGTGCGGGCGTCGTCCCGCAGCACCCGCCGGCGAACGATATCCCGAAGCGCTCGATCAGCCCGCCCAGCTCCCCGGCGAACTCCTCCGGCCCCATCGAGTAGACGGGCCTGCCCTCCACATTCTCCGGCATGCCAGCGTTGGGCTGGCAGACGATCAAAAACGGCGAAGAGGCTGCCAGCGCGTGGAGCTGCTCCTCCATGGCGGCCGGCCCCGTTGCGCAGTTGATGCCGAAGGCGATGGGAGAGAACGGCGCCGCGGCAGCGAGCGCCGCGAGGATCTCCGTGCCGAGGAGCATCGTGCCTGAGGGCTCCACCGTGACCGAGACGACGACCGGCAGGTCGAGCCCCTTTCTCCGCTTCGCCTCCATAACGGCGGCGAGCGCCGCCTTGACCTGCAGGGGGTCCTGGCTGGTCGAGGTGATGAAGAGGTCCACCCCTCCCTCAGCGAGCGCCAAGGCCTGCTCGAGATACGCCTCGTAGAGCTCCGCATGGGGAATGTGCCCGAGGGTCGGGAGCTTCGACGTGGGGCCCAGCTCGCCGGCCACGAACCTTGCGCCGCCAGCTGCATCGGCCTCCCTCCGGGCGATCGCCGCAGCGGCGAGGTTTATCTCCCGCACGCGGCCGGAGAGCCCGTGCTCCGCGAGGGCCACGCGCGAGGCTCCGAAGGTGTTGGTGATTATGACCTCCGCCCCCGCGGCGAGGTACTCCCTGTGCACCCGCGCCACCGCCTCCGCATCTTCGATGTTAAGCGACTCGTTGCAGGGGCGGGCGGACCCGTGCGCATCGAGCATCGTGCCCATCGCGCCGTCGAATATGACCGCGCCCATCTCAGCCCTCTTTCTGAACTCGGCAGGCATTCCATCTCCAGGTATCGGCAAGGCCTAACACGGGGGACAGAGCTAGGCAAGCGGGGCCGGCGCTGCGATACAGGCAAAAAAAAGGGCCGGCACATGGCCGGCCATCTGTGGTCTCTCTAGGATTGCCCTACCGCCTGCGGCGCCACGCGACGAGCGCGCCCAGCGCGGCCATGATGAGTGCGGCGCCGCACCCGGTCGCCTGTGGGCCGATCAGGCTGCAGCCGCCCTTGCCGAACCCGTTGCCCTCTATCTCGTCCGGCCCCAGGTCGGAGATCGGCCTGTCGTACGGGTTCACATCCTGGCTCTCGTCCTGGTTGATCTCCGGCGGCACATACCCCTCGCCCTCGCACGCGTCGCCGACTTTGTTTCCGTCCGCGTCCGCCTGTCCGGGGTTGTAGACGATCCTGCAGTTGTCGCAGGCGTCGCCCACCCCGTCGTCGTCGCTGTCCAGCTGATTCGGGTTGTAGTCGGAGGGACAGTTGTCGATCGGGTCCTCGAACTTGTCACCGTCCGAATCGGTGCATACGGACGGATCCTGCGAAGGGTTATACACGGTCTTGCAGTTGTCCAGGTGGTCCGTGACCCCGTCGTAATCGGAGTCGTCGCACACGTCGCCTATGCCGTTGTCGTTCCAGTCCCTCTGATACCCTGCCTGCAGCTCCGTTGCGGTCACGATGCTGTCCATATCGGCGTCGCAGTTGAGCTGATCAGCTCCGCAGTTCCCGTTTGGAACCGCGGGGCAGTTGTCCACCGGATCGCCGTCAGGGATCCCGTCGAAATCGGCGTCGTTCATGTCGGTGTTGTCGATGACAGCGTCGCAGTCGGTGTCGAGGCGGAGGACGCCGTAGTCATTGATGTAACACTGGGCGAGGGCCGTGGCCGGGGCCGCGAGCATGACCATGAAGACCAGCGCTATCGTCGTCTTTGCGACTCTCATCAAAAGCCCCCTTCTCCAATCTCAGCCGCGCCTGCGGCCCGCCGCTATAAAAGCTATCGCGGCAGCCAGCGCATAGATCGAAAACGCACCCGCGGGCCCGAACGCTGCTCCCTGTGTCAGGCTGCAGCGCGAACTGTCATACTGGGCGAGATATCGGGCGTCCTGCCCCTGCGGCACCACCTCCGATGCGGTCCCGGTCCACTCGCAGGCGTCGCCCCGTCCGTCTCCGTCCGAGTCCTCCTGGAGCGGGTTGGGCACGGTCGCACAGTTGTCCTGTTTGTCCGGGATCCCGTCGCCGTCCGAATCGGATATGCAGGCGTCGCCGAACCCGTCGCCGTCCGAATCGAGCTGGTCCGGGTTTGCGACGAAGCGGCAATTGTCGCACGCGTCCCCTGCGCCGTCCAGGTCGCGGTCCTCCTGGCCCGGGTTGTACTGCTCAGGGCAGTTGTCGATGTCGTCGTAGACCTTGTCGCCGTCGAAGTCGGAGCACGCGGAGGGATCCTGGCCTGGGTTGTGGACGCCCGGGCAGTTGTCGAGGTAGTCCATGATGCCGTCGCCGTCCGAGTCCTCGCACGCATCGCCGAGGCCGTTCCCGTTCCAATCCTTCTGATAGCCGGCCCGCTTCTCATCGACGGTCACCGAGAAGTCGCCGTTGATGTCGCAATAGAGCAGATAGGCCGTGCAGTCGCCGTTGCGCACCGTGGGACAGTTGTCCAGCCCGTCCCATGTCCCGTCGCCGTCGCCGTCGAGGGCAAAGGCGGGCAGCGCGATCGAAACCGCCGCAAATATGAAAAACACTGTGAGTACCTTCTTCATGGAGAACTCCTCTGAAGATACCTCCCCTCCAGCTCTATTATCGGTTGCGGCGTATAAAAGTTGCTTGAAACCGGCGGCCTTTGCCAGAGAAAAGTTAAATATATAATAAAATCAATAAGATAAAAAGAGGCCCCGCAGGGCTGCGGGGCCTGAAAAATCAACTTTTACAAATCTTGAGCTATCTTTTTCTCTTCACCACGAGCGCCGCAAGCGCGAGGGCGATGGCCGCGAACCCCGCGGGGTTGAATACGGCAGCGGGCATGACGCTGCAGAACCCGCCGTCGCTGATGGTCGTGGTCGGGGCCGTGACGGCGCCCGCTCCGGTGTCGACAACCGGGCAGCCGTCGCTGCCTGTGCCGGCCTCCTCTGGGCATGAATCGGCCAGGTTGATCACCCCGTCATTGTCGCAGTCGGCCTCGGGGTCGCTCAGGTCGCACTGGGCCGGTTCGGCCTGGACTTCGCAGCCTGTTGCGTCCACCTGCGTCCCGCTCGGAGTGCCCGGACACTGGTCGAGGCTGTCCGCCACCCCGTCGCCGTCAGTGTCGCTTTCGGCAACCGCTTCCTCGCACGCGTCCCCCACTTTATCCCCGTCCGCGTCTGCCTGGTCGGGATTGGCCACATTCACGCAGTTGTCGCACTTGTCTCCAACACCGTCCCCGTCGGCGTCCTCCTGATAGTAGTTGCTGACATTGGGACAATTATCCGAATCGTCGGGCCAAAAATCGCCGTCGGTATCCAGCTTGATCGCAATCTTAGGGGACTCATCGCACTTGTCGTCCTTGTTGACCTTGAAGACCAGCTTGGCGTTGGCGGGCATATCCGTAGGCTCGACGAGAAAAAGACACATGAAATTCGTGTCGTCCTTCGACGCACTGAAGAAAGGACTCATGTCATAGCTCTTTAGCGGAGTGCTCTGCGTGTCCTTGTAGAGATCCGCCGTGAGGCTGACCGTGGGGGGCGTGGTCGTATAGTTGAAATACTTATAATCTGAAAATTTCTTGTTCGCGGCCATCTTGCCCTTCACGGTGACGCGCCATTTGTTCTGGCTCGTCTTCCACTTGAGGAAAAGGTAGTCTCCCTGACTGTTCGAGAGTATATCGGTCTGGGTGCAGGTCCACGCGGGCTTCGCGTATGCGATGGTCGCGATCAGCACCAGGAACAACACCGTCGTTGCCTTGATCTTCATCTCTCCTCCTCCTCCCCCACCGATTGTGTCTGCCACCTTACTATCAACGCCCTCCGATTTCCACAGCTATCCTCTCGGGACCCGCATCGCACCTGCCTCTGCCGCCCTCCCCTGAAGGCCCCGATGATTCACTGATATCAGGCAAAATAAGAAACAAGCAAGATCCGTGCCTGCTGATGAGAATAAAATATATGTGTTATATCAATGGGTTAATTGCAGACACCCTTTCCAGCTATGATAAAATCGTCAATTCCTTGACCCCTCGCCCGCAAAACGCCGTGAAACGTGAATCATTTGTCATCACCGGCTTCGGGTGGCAGGGAGGAACCGCCAGTCACTAGTCACCAGTCACGGGTTTAATCAGGCTGCACCCGCCCAGGGACTCGGTGAATGAGGAGCCCGCGGCAGCTTCGGCCATCTTCGCAGCGTCCGCTTCGGTGCCCGAAGGCCCGACCGGCGCTTCGGCCGGCTCCTCTGACGGGGTCATCCCCTTTACCTTGGCCTCGCACTCGGCAAGGGCCTGGCAGGCGTCGCCTGCGCCGTCCCCGTCCGTGTCCTCCTGCGAGAAGTTGGGCATGTCTGGGCAGTTGTCGATCCCGTCGGGCACCGCGTCTTTGTCAGCGTCGACGAACCTGGCGACCATGTCCTTGAGCGGCTGCTGGGGTGCCGGGCAGTAGACGTTGGTGCCGCTGATCCAGAGCTGCCCCTCCGATTCGTTCGCCTTTGCGATCAGGTCCTTCGCCTTGCCCTTCATCGTCATGCCGTAGACGCAGCGGAACAGCTCACCCTTATCCTCGCCCTCTTTTCTGCCGAGCGATATGCACTGGGGCTTGTAGAGGAAACTCTGCATGAGCGCGTAGGTCCAGCGATCCCCGACAAAATCCTTCGGGAAGAACCACACGAAGATCTTCTCGTTGCCGATCTGGGCGTTCCAGAGCTTTTTCTCCTTCATGACGTCCAGGGTGGACGCGGGCTTGAGCTCCGACATCAGGACGCCCTCGGCGAGCCTGCCGTAGAGGACACCGAGGCTCATCGATCCGTCGTCGGTAGGGATGAACGTGAAGTAATAGTCTTCCGGGTCGTCGCTCATCAGCCTCCGCTCGTCTTTCGGGCAGAGCTTCTCCGGAGGCAACACCTTTTCCGCGAGGGGCACCCTCTTCGCCTCCTCCGCCTTGAAGCCGAAGAAGAGCTGCTCGGCCGGGACTACCGGCGAGACCTCGATCGTCTTTTGGGTCAAGGTGAACTCCGGGACCTTGGGATCGGCACTGCGCTCCTGAGCATATGCTGCCGCCAGGCACAGGGCAAATGCCGATAAAGACGCGACGCAGATGATGGCTCTCTTCATGATTCCTCCCTTTGTTCGCACAAAATCATGCGATGTCGTGCGGAAGTTTATCCCAAATCCCGTTGAATGGGTATCGAAAAAATCCTCACCCTGCGACGTTCGGCCGGCACCTGACGATTGACTACCGCCCGCCGGAGGGTTAAGACCCGTGCCATGGAGCACAGGCGCAGAAAGATCCTCATAACCGGGGCCACCGGAACGATAGGCTCCGCCGCGGCCCGCGCGCTCGCCCTCCCCGGCGCCTCCATGACCCTCTGCTTCAAGAGCAGGGGCGAGAGGGCCGAAGCGCTCAAGGGGGAACTCTCCGGGCTCTGCGACGTGCACCTCGCCCGGGAGGACCTCTCGCTGGACGGGGCGTGCGAGGCGCTCGTCGATCTCTGCTGCGCCAGGATGGGCGGGGTGGACCTGCTCGTGCACTGCGCCGCAACTCTTGAGAAGACTCCGCTCGGCACCGTGACCCACGACCAGTGGGGCCGGATCTTGGACACGAACCTCAAGGCCGCCTTCTTCCTCGCGCAGGCGGCCGGCATGAGGATGCAGGCCCAGGCTGGGGGCGGCTCGATAGTCCTCATCTCCGACATCGCAGGGCAGAGGCCCTACGGCGGCTATATCCCCCACTCGATATCAAAGGCCGGGATAGACGCCCTGGTGCGCGGCCTCGCGAGGGCGCTGGCCCCGTCGGTCACGGCCAACGCCGTCGCCCCGTACATAGTGACGAGGCCCAGGGGCATGACCGACGCCGAGTGGCAGGGGGTGCTCGACAGGACGCCCATGCGCCGGGCTTCGACCGCCGAGGAGGTGGCCGCGATCGTGAAGGCCGTTGCGCAGTCTGAGACCATGACCGGCCAGGTGATATCGATCGACGGCGGCCGCCTTCTCAGATAGTCCTTCGAGTCACGAGTCACGAGTCACGAGTCACGAGTTACGAGTCACGGATTCATTATGTTCACCATATCCAAGACATTCTCGTTCTGCTACGGCCACAGGCTCCTGGGCGATCCGGGCCGCTGCCGCCACCTGCACGGCCACACGGCCAGGGCCACGCTCACCCTCGCCTCGAGCTCGCTGGACGAACACGGCATGGTGCTCCATTTCGACCGCCTCAAGGAGACGATCGGCCGGTGGATCGAGGAGAACCTCGACCACTGCATGCTTCTGTGCGAGCGCGACCCCGCAGCCGCCTGCCTCAGGGACGCGGGCGAGAGGTTCATGGAGATGAAGGAGAACCCAACCGCCGAGAACATCGCAAGGATGCTCTTCGAGCGCTCGAAGTCCTTCAACCTCCCTGTCATCAGGGTCGATGTCTGGGAATCGGATACTGCAAAGGCAAGTTACGGGAAATGATTTGGCCGCTTCGGGTCCTGTCGCCGGGCTCACCCCCATTCGACAAATTCCAAGCACCAAATCCCAAATTCCAAATAAGCACCAAATCCCAAATTCCAAATAAATTCCAAGCACCAAATCCCAATGATCAAATGGTTTTGTTTGGAATTTGGTGCCTGGTAAT
>JAFGMW010000034.1 GCA_016927275.1 Pseudomonadota bacterium | reverse complement strand
CTCCGCGACAACCCCTATCTCTCGGGCGCGGTCGAGGTCTGAAAAGAGGGTTTCATGCGGAAGTCGAAGTTCATGGAGAGGCTGCTCTGCGAGGGGATACTCGCAGACGGCGCGATGGGAACGGAGATCTACGCCCGGGGCGTGTACATCAACAGGTGCTTCGACGAGCTAAACCTCGCAAACCCCGGGATCATATCGGAGATACACCGGGACTACCTCAAGGCAGGGGCCGGCCTCATCGAGACGAACACCTTCACGGCCAGCCGCCCGGCGCTCGCCTCGTTCGGGCTCGAGGGAAAGACGCGCGAGATAAACGTCGCCGGCGCGCGCATAGCCAGGGAGGCGGCCGGCGGATCGGCCTTCGTGGCCGGTTCGGTGGGACCTATCTCCTGGGCGCACAGGGGCCAGGAGCCGATGGGGCGGAGCGAGATGCTCGCCTGCTTCAAGGAGCAGATCGAGGCGCTCGCCGAGGGGGGCGCCGACGCGATCATCCTCGAGACCTTCACGAGCATCGAGGAGCTGCACGTGGCCTTCGATGCGGCGCGCGAGGCGTGCGGGCTGCCCGTCATAACGCAGGTGAGCCTCAAGCACGTGGGGGAGGGGGAGTTCGAGGGGCTGCTCCCCGAGATAGCGGCATACGAGATGGACCGCTGGGGCGCTGACGTGGTCGGCGTCAACTGCTGCGACGGCCCCCAGGGGGTGTTCGAGGCCATGAAGCGCATGGTCAAGGCGATCAGGCGCCCCCTCTCCGCCATGCCCAACGCGGGGCTCCCCAAGCAGATACACGGAAGGCTCCTCTATCTGGCGAGCCCCGAGTACATGGCCGAGTACGCGAGGCGCTACGCCCAGCTCGGGGTCTCGCTCATCGGCGGGTGCTGCGGCACGACTCCCGCGCACACGAGGGAGATGAAGCGCTACCTCAAGTCCATGAGGCCCACCGCCAGGGAGGTCGTCGCCGAGCCCCCATGCGCCGTGCAGGAGGTCTCGGCCCCGAGGGTCCCGCCCTCTGAGAAGAGCGCGTTCGGAGCCGCCCTGGGCACGAAGTTCGCCGTCTCCGTGGAGGTCGATCCGCCGCTCGGCATCGACCCTGCGAAGGCGATCGAGGGCGCCAGGCTCCTCAAGGGGATGGGGGTGGACGCGGTCAACATCGCCGACGGCCCCAGGGCCATGGCCCGCATGAGCCCCATGGCGCTCGGCGAGCTCATAAAGGAGAGGGTGGGCATCGACACCATAGTCCACTACTGCTGCCGAGACCGGAACCTACTCGGCATACAGATGGACCTGCTGGGGGCGGCGGCGCTCGGGCTCAAAAACCTCCTCATCATAACGGGCGACCCTCCGAAGATGGGCAACTACCCGGAGGCGACCGCGGTCTTCGACATCGACTCCGTAGGCCTCATCCGCTTCGTGGCGAACCTCAACAGGGGGCTCGATCTCGCCGGCCGGCCTCTGAAGGGTACGACCCGGTTCCTCATCGGCTGCGGCGTGAACCCAGGCGCGATAGACCTCGATCTCGAGGCGGACCGCTTCCGCCAGAAGGTGGAGGCCGGGGCTGAGTTCGCGTTCTCGCAGCCGATATACGACCCCGCGCTGCTCGAGCGGTTCTTCTCAAAGCTCAAGGGCGGGCCCGCGATACCGTTCTTCGTGGGGATACTCCCTCTGGCGAGCCATCGCAACGCGGAGTTCCTCCATAACGAGGTGCCCGGCATGCAGATCCCCAAAGCGGTCATGGATCGCATGGCCGGCGCCGCCACGCGCGAGGCGCAGCAGGAGGCGGGGCTCTCGATAGCTAAGGAGTCTCTCGTCGCGGCGAGATCTCTCGGCAACGTGAGCGGAGCATACATCTTCCCGCCGTTCGGCGACTACAGGAAGGTCGAGGAACTGCTGAAGGTGATCGCCTGAGCGGATGAATGAAGTTCAGAGGGATCGAAGGTCCACCTCGCCCAAGGAATCCACGATCCAGTCGGCTGATTTGAGCAGGTCGCGCTCATAGGAGTTGCTGACGGCGATGCAGCGCAGCCCCGCGGCCTTGGCGGCGGCGATCCCCCTGGGCGAGTCCTCTATGGCGATCACCTCTCCGGCCATGACGGGAGCGTCGATCTTCTCGACGAGCCCCTCGTATGCGCGGATGTAGCCCTCCGGGTCCGGCTTTCCCTTTTTCACCGAGTCGGATGCGATGATCGGGTCGAAGTAGCCGTGCCACTTGAGGTGCTTGAGTATGTATTCTATCTCGCCGCGGTTCGCCCCGCTGCAGATGGCAAGGGGGCACTTGTCCCTGACCGAATCTATGAATTTGCCGACACCCGGGAGGAGCGGGATCTCCTTCATGAGCATCGATATGGTGGCCGCCGACTTGCTCTCTATGAGGTCGGCCTTTTCGATCTCTTCAAAGTGGTGCCTGTGCGCCTTTGCCACAGCGTCCAGGAAGTCGCGGTCGTTGAGACCCACGTAGTACCTGTGGAACTCGTCCTCCTCGATGAAGACGCCGAGCGGCTCGAGCACCCCCTGCCAGGCCTCCATGTGCACCGGCTCGGTGTCCGTGATGATCCCGTCGAAATCGAAGACAAGCGCCTTGAAAGGCATGGCCCCTCCGGTTCATATTGAGTTCAGATAAGCTCCGACGCTCATGCCGGCGATGAGCCCCTGCGACGCGGCGACCGCAGGCATCTGCGGTTTTCCGCAGAGCACGTCGCCGCAGGCGAAGACGCCCTCTGCCGAGGTGGCGAATCCCCTGTCGACCTTTATCGCGCCGGTCGCCCCCATCTCGACGAGGTCCTGCAAAAACGAGGTGGTGGCCTTGTGCTCGTGCACGAACGTGAACACGCCCACCGCCGGTATCTCCTTCTCCTGGCCCGAGGAGAAGACGGTGATGGATTTCACGTGCTCCTCGCCGTTTATCTTCTTGAGGCTGGTGGAGAAGTGCGTCTCGATGGCGCGGCAGGCCTTGATCGATTCCATGGTGTCGTCGCCAGCCTCCAGTTTGTTCGAGGGGATGATGAAGTGGATCTTCTCGGCGAAGCGGGCGAGCGCGATGGCCGCCTCGGCCGCCTCCTTCGTCTTCCCTATCACCGCGGCGGTGCGCTTTGCGACAGCGGGGCCGTCGGCGATGACGTCGTACGATACGCCGCGGCCCATGAACTCCCGCTCGCCCTGAAGGTAGTTTGTGCGCGAGGCGGCGCCGGTGCACACCACGACCGCCTTTGCGTGGTACTCCCTGCCCGCCTCAGTGGCCACCCGCCACCCGCCGTCGGCCGCCGAGATCGAGGTCACGGGCTCGGTCGAGAGCCTGGCGCCCTCGAGCTCGCACTGCCTGCGCATCCTCTTGAGTATCTCCGCTCCGCTTATGGACTCCGGGAACCCGGGGAAATAGCTCACGTTGCCCAGGCTGCCTAAGAACCCCTCCGACTGCGAGCGGTCGACGATGAGGGTGCTCCACTTGCTCCGGGCGATGAACGCCGCAGCGGCGCAGCCGGCCGGCCCCCCCCCGACGATTATCGCATCATAGTTGCTCTGCATGGCCATGGCCTCCGAAGGCCCGATGCTAGCCGCGCCCGGCGCCCGTGTCAACGAAGGCCTGTCTTTGCAGACGGAGAGGCTCGGGGAGCTCTTCTCGCTATCCCTCCTCGCCTCAGACGCCGTCTCGTCGGGGGCTTTCGTCGGCCGGAACATATAGGCTTCTGAATCCGG
>JAFGMW010000033.1 GCA_016927275.1 Pseudomonadota bacterium | reverse complement strand
ATGATCAAATGGTTTTGTTTGGAATTTGGTGCCTGGTAATTGGTGCTTATTTGGTTATTGGTGCTTGGGATTTGGAATTTTATTTATGGGGTCCCCCGATCCGCGGCCACCCGGAGGCACAAGAGGGACGCCGCTCAAGTGGCGTCTCGCTTCTATCCAGTCAATGGGACCTCTGCGTCTCTTCGCAAAACTGTGTACCGCTCGTAAGCGACGGCCAGCCAGTAGGAGAGGCCGGCGTTGGCCATACCTGCGATCACGTCGGCGATGTAGTGCTGTTTGACCATAACGACGGATATCGAGACAGCCAGGGCCATTGCTGCGAAGAGCCAGCGTAGTCGGCGGTATCTTCCCCAGACCGCGATCACCGCAAGCACCGGGTATGTAACGTGCAACGACGGGAAGCAGTTGTAGGGAGCATCGATACTGAAGTAGAGCTGCGCCCCCCACTCCGTGAGCCCGGTCGCAGTCTCGATCACAGGCCGAAGGTCCATGCGTACGGGGAAGAGGAAAAATAAGATGTACGCGATCGTCGTGGATATGAAATAAGCGCGTGCGGACTTCATCCATTCATCCATGTCGTCGATCACAATATATGCCAGGGACACAGAGAGGAATACGAGCAAGTAGCCGAATATGAAGGCAGGGACGAACGGGATCTGCGACTCGAACCCCATGGACACGTCGAAGAAACGCTCGCTCCCCTGGCTGATTTTGGTGAGAAGTGCGTATCCCAGCGCGAAATACGCGATCATGGATGCGAACCATGCGCTCTTTTTGATCCACTCCCTGCGCGTCATAGGCTGCATCTCCTAGCTCATGACACCCTTGGCAGTCTATAAAAAACTGGTTGCCCCTCTTGTCGATCTGTGGTCAAAGGAGCAGCCCTTAAGGATTCGGCACGACGGAGGAGTTATGGACAAAGCTTCGGTGGAAAAGGTGTTAAAGGAAAAGATAGCCCCCAGGCTCGCTGCTGACGGCGGCGGCGTGGAGCTCGTCGATGTGAAAACAGATAATACCGTCGTGGTAAAGCTCACTGGCGCCTGCGGCTGCTGCCCCTTCTCTCTCATGACGCTCAAGGCCGGCGTTGAAGCGGAGCTCAAGCGCAATTTTCCGGAACTCAAGCAAGTCATCGCAGGATAATTTTAAACGGCTTCGGGTGACGGCGGGAACAGAGTGCCGACTTGACACGGAGCGGGTCGGCGCGCTCTTCGCAGCGGGGCTCGAGCCTGCCTGCCGGCAGGCAGGGAGGCCGGATTCCGTAGCCTGTTACGATCCGGCCGACGAAAGCCCAGCGAGGAGCCGGCGCATGAGGCGACGAGCGTAGCGAGAAGAGCGCGCCGACCCGCTCCGTCTACAATATCGACGACAGCCTGCATGTCGGCTGGAAGGAACCCGAAGCCGTCTGGAGTTTCAGACTTTTGAGTGCTTGACGCTGATGGTCTCTATCCCGTCCTCGAGCACGACCTCCACGTCAGCGAAGATGTTCGGCGCCTCCTCCTTCATGATGCGGCACATGGCCACCGCCAGCTCGCGGATCTCGGTGTCCGCGTGCGGCGAGCCGCGCATCTCGAAGAAGTGGCGAAGGGCCCGGCCGTTTGCGGAGACGAATATCTTGGTCTCGCAGGCGTTGGGCAGCACCGAGCGGGCCGACTGGCGCACGATCTTGCGGCGGTCGGTCGAGGCGAGCTCGGGGTGTTCCTCCGCCACATACGGCTCGGTCACCTCCACGAGATCGACGTAGGAATCGTGCGCAGCCTCCACCGCGGCGAGCCACTTCTCGTACAGCTTCGGCCTCTCGCGGTAGAACGGCGGGCAGACGTAGCTGGCCTCCGATTCGTCCACGTAGCGCTGGCTGAGCTGCGAAAATCCGAAGCCGGCCCTGTGGCGGATGAGCTCGTGGGTGAGCGAGCGCGAGACGCCAGTGATGAGGAAATTCCACACCGCGTGCTCGAGCACCGAACCGTGGTGGCTGGAGATGATGCGCTCGAGGTAGTCGGCGTTGGTCTTTCTCCCCTTGCCGAACGACATGTAGCACGTCCGGCCCGCCGCCTCGGCGAGCACCTCGGCGGGCACCTCGGTGTCGGTCTCGAAGATCAGGCCCTCGTCGTCGAGGAACGCCTTGAGCATCTTCTGATCCACGCCCTGGCGACCGATGAGATAAACGCGGGGCTCTGTAATAACTTTGTCTTTAACCATGAATATTCGTGACCCGTGACCCGTGACCCGTGACCCGTATTGCGGGTTACCGGTTACTGGTCACGAGTCACGGATCTTACGAGCATCCCATCGAGTTGCCGCAGTTGATGCACTTGTAGCACGCGCCGTTGCGAACCGTCACGTGGCCGCACTGGTCGCAGAACGGGGCGTCGCCCATCATGCCGGAGAGCTGCGCGGTCACGCCCTGGTTCGCGCGCTTGGCCTCGGCGATGTTCACGACCACCGCCTGCTGGGCAGCGGTCTGCAGCCCGTCGGCCGATGCGGACTGCTGCGGCCGGGCGACGGCCGCCACGGGCGGGTCTTTCTTCTCGGCGGGCGCCCCATCCCTCTTCCCCTCCTCGCTGCGCGCTATTGCGGCCGAGCTCTCCAGCTCCATCTTGAGGTCCTCGTCCTTCGTGGGCTTCACCTGGACGAAGTCGGTCCGGCCTAGATACTCCATCCCCAGGACGCGGAAGATGTAGTCGATGACCGAGGTGGACATCTTGATGTTCGGGTGGTCGCAGACCCCCTGCGGCTCGAATCGGGTGAAGGTGAAGCAGTCCACGTACTCCTCGAGAGGGACGCCGTACTGGAGCCCCAGCGATATGGCGATGGCGAAACAGTTCATGAGGCTTCGGAAGGCGGCGCCCTCCTTGTGCATGTCTATGAAGAGCTCGCCGAGGGTGCCGTCATCGTACTCGCCGGTGCGCAGATAGACCTTGTGGCCCCCGATGCGCGCCTCCTGCGTGAAACCGCGGCGCTTCTTGGGGAGCCTGCGGCGCTTAAGAACAGGCTGGGTCTGGGCCGCAGCAGCGAGACCATCCTCCGTAACATTCGTATCCAGTTTTTTTTTGAGCTCTTTCGCGGTTGCGGAGAGCGGCTGCGCCATCTTGGACCCGTCGCGGTAGAGCGCCACGGCCTTCAGCCCCTGCCGCCAGGCCTCCACGTATATCCTCTCCACGTCCTCGACCGTGGTCTCGCCGGGGAGGTTCACGGTCTTGGAGATCGCGCCGGAGATGCACTTCTGCGCGGCTGCCATCATCTTTATGTGCGCCATGGGCGCGATGAACCGGGTGCCGTGGGCGCCGCACTTGTTGGCGCAGTCGAAGACCGCCAGGTGCTCGTGCTTCAGGTGCGGAGCGCCCTCGATGGTCATCCTGCCGCATATGGTGAGACCGGCCTCCTCGATCTGGGCGTCGGAGAACCCGAGCGAGCGCAGCATGTTGAAGCCCTTTGCCTCGTACTGCTCCTCGGTGAGGCCGAAGCGCGCCATGGCCTCCTTGCCGAGCACGTTCGCGCTGAACGCGTACGGCAGGCTGTATATCCCGGGGAGCGCCCTGGCGACCCTGGCCAGGTCCTCATCGGTGAACCCCTTGTCGCGCAGGCTGTGCTCGTTGATGTGCGGCGAGCCGACGAGGTCGGCGGTCCCCTGCATGTACACGATGATGTCGTCTATCTCGCGCTTCGAGTAGCCCAGCTTTCTCAGCGCCATCTGCACCGAGCGATTGACGATCTTGAAGTAACCGCCGCCCGCGAGCTTCTTGAACTTGACCAGGGTGAAGTCGGGCTCGATGCCGGTGGTATCGCAGTCCATGAGAAGGCCTATGGTGCCGGTGGGGGCGAGCACCGTGACCTGCGAGTTGCGGTAGCCCGCGCGCTCGCCCTCGGCCAGGCACCGGTCCCACCCGGAGCGGGCCGCGTCCAGGAGGTACTGCGGGCATCCCTCCTGCGGGATGGCGTAGACCGCGTCGCGGTGCATGCGGATCACCTCGAGCATTGACTCGCGGTTCTTTGCATACTCGTCGAACGCGCCGATTTTGGACGCGATCTCGGAGGAGGCCCTGTAGGCGGCGCCGGTCATTATGGCGGTGATGGTCGCGCACAGCGCCCTCGCCTCGTCGGAGTCGTAGGGAAGGCCGCTCACCATGAGCATGGTGCCCAGGTTGGCGTAGCCAAGCCCCAGCGGCCTGAAGATGTGGCTGTTGCGGGCTATCGACTCGGTGGGATACGAGGAGAAGTCCACCAGGATCTCCTGCGCAATCGTGAAGACGCGGCACGCGTGCTCGAAGCCCCCCACGTCGAACGTGCCCGTGTCCTCGTCGTAGAACTTCATGAGGTTGATGGAGGCCAGGTTGCACGCCGAGTCGTCCACGAACATGAACTCGGAGCAGGGGTTCGAGGAGTTGATGCGGCCCGACGCCTTGCAGGTGTGCCACTTGTTGATCGTGGTGTCGAACTGCAGCCCCGGGTCGGCGCACGCCCAGGTGGCGTTGCATATCTTGTGCATGAGCTCCCTGGCGGACAGCCTCTCGTGGATCTCGCCGGTGGTGCGCAGCCTCGTCTCCCATGGCTCGTCGTTGAGATAGGCGTACATGAAGTCGTCGCTCGCGCGCACCGAGTTGTTGGAGTTCTGGCCCGAGACGGTCTTGTACGCCTCGCCGTTGAAATCGGCCGAATATCCCGCCTCGATGAGGGCGGCCACCTTCTTCTCCTCGCCCACCTTCCACTCCACGAAGTCGGCTATCTCGGGGTGGTCCGCGTCGAGGCACACCATCTTGGCCGCGCGCCTGGTCGTGCCGCCGGACTTCGTGGCGCCGGCGCCCCTGTCGAGCACCTCGAGGAAACTCATGAGCCCGGAGCTCGTGCCGCCGCCCGAGAGCCTCTCGTACTTGGAGCGCAGCGCGGAGAAGTTGGTGCCGGTCCCGGATCCGTACTTGAAGAGCTTGGCCTCGTTGCGCGCCAGGCTGAAGATCGACATGAGATCGTCCGAGACCGACTGTATGAAGCAGGCGGAGCACTGCGGGTGCTCGTACGAATTGAGGGTCTGCCTGAACCCCTTCTCCTTCGGGTCCCAGTGCCAGTTCCCGCCGCTGCCCTCTATGCCGTAGGACTGGTAGAGGCCGCAGTTGAACCAGACCGGCGAGTTGAATGCGCCGACCTGGTTTATGAGCATGTAAGACAGCTCCGCCTCGAAGGCCTCGGCGTCCTCGGCGGAGGCGAAGTAGCCGCCCTGCTCGACGCCGGAAGCGGCTATCGCCTTCACGATGCGCGATATCACCTGGCGCGCGCTGGTCTCGTACCCCTCGCCGGGGACGCCGCGCTTGCGGAAGTACTTCGAGACGAGGATGTCGGTTGCCAGCTGCGACCACTGCTCTGGGACCTCGGCCCCCTCCATGCGGAAGACGACCGAGCCGTCCGGGTCGGTGATGAGGCTCGCGCGCTCTGCGTAGACCACCTCGCCCAGCGGGTCAGCGCCGCGCCTGGTGAAGCGCCTTTGGATCTTGAGCCCGTTCTGCGCGGGCGCAAGATGGGCCTTGGCCTTGCCTGTGTTCGAACGTGCGGTGCGCTGCGCTGCTTTCGTGACCATCGATCCTCCCGAGATCAAAGGCGGTTCAGCCCGGAGATTGCAAAAATCCGAGATGACGTCGGATAACTTTTGCGTGGAAGGGCTTGCGCATTCTCAAATGCCCAAAATCCCCTTTTTAGGCAGAAATAATCTTTAATTATCAATTGGCTAAAGACGATTCCCACCGTTTATCCACCGGGTTATCCACAATATCTAGTGTGTATGAAGTTTTCTAAGCCACTACATATTGTGGTGTCAAACGAAAAAGAGGAAATATTTTCTTTTGTCTTGCCCAGTCGCGTAACTTGCCGATATAGGGTCGCTCTCTGCCGGAGCTCAGATCGAAGGGCAAGACCGGGGGGAAGGTGCAAAGCTCGGCAGACATCTATAAAAAGGGATTCTACAGGCTTCGACGCCGCACATCCGCCATCAGGACAGTATTTGCCGAGGCGGCGTTTGTCAAAGGCGCGGGCCGCATGGAGATCGCAACGGGATGAGTCATTTCAAACAATACCAGGGCGGGCTCGGCGACGGCGAGGGCAGAAACCTCGGCGACGAGTGGCTCGACTGGGACGGAAGGGACGAGGGCCACATCAGGGAGGGCAAGGCGCTCTTCCTCATGGCGGCCGCAGCGTTTGCGCTGCTGGCGTGCGCCGCTGCCGCGGCGTTCGTCTATCTCATCGCGCCGCGGATCGCGGAGTGGCACAGGCTTCTGCCGCCGTTCGCGTGGCTCATGGCGGCCCTCTTCGGGGCCCTCTTCCTCGCATGGTACGCGCAGCTCTTCATCACCGTAGCCGGCGGCCGAAAGGTCCTCTTCTCGCCTCTGGCGCTCAAGCCGCTCTACGACCTCGTCTTCTCGGGCGCGTTCAGGGTCGCTCGGCTCTTCAAGATCTCGCGCGACCGCATGGGCCACTCGTTCATCAAGGTCTCGAACTCGATCTCGCGCGCGGTCAAGCCCGCGGACAGGCAGGAGAACCTCCTCATCCTCCTGCCGCGCTGCCTCACGAAGGAGCAGCTGCAGCAGATAAACGCGCTGAAGGAGATCTACCCCATCACGATCCACACCGTATCAGGGGGCGAGCTCGCCAGGAAGAAGGTCAAGGAGGTCCGCCCCACCGCGGTCATCGGCGTTGCCTGCGAGCGCGACCTGGTGAGCGGCATCAGGGACGTGGGCACGACATTCTCCGTAATAGGGATCACGAACCGGAGGCCCGAGGGGCCCTGCAGGAACACGCACATCGACATGCAGGAGCTCATCGGCTCGATCGAATTCTTCGTCGGCCCGCCTAAGAACAATAATTCATTAAGTTAGCTTCGGGACCCTGCCTACCCTGCCTGCCGGCAGGCAGGCGGCAGGCAGGCTGTCGCCGGGCTCACCCCCTTCGACAAATTCCAAGCACCAAATCCCAAATTCCAAATAAATTCCAAGCACCAAATCCCAATGATCAAATGGTTTTGTT
>JAFGMW010000032.1 GCA_016927275.1 Pseudomonadota bacterium | reverse complement strand
CTGCTGGACTGCGACGTGGAGGAGCCGAACTGCCGCCTTTTTCTCAAGGGGGAATCGAGCGGAGCGCAGACCGTATGCATCCCTGTGCCTGAGGTTGACGAATCGCTCTGCACGGGCTGCGGCGAATGCGGCCGCATCTGCCAGTACAGCGCCATAGTGTCGTTCGGCGCAAAGCCGCTCATATTCCCCGACATGTGCCACGGCTGCGGAGGCTGCGCGAAGGTGTGTCCTACGAAGGCCATCACCGAAGCGGACAGGCGGATAGGCATGGTAGAGATGTTCAGGTCGGCAAATATCACGTTGATCGAGGGCAGGCTCGACGTCGGCGTGCCCATGGCGCCGCCGCTCATCCGCGCGGTGAAGGCGCGTCTCAGAAAGGGCGACACCGCTATCCTGGATGCGCCGCCGGGCACCTCGTGCCCTGTGATAGCCGCGATCCGCGGGGCGGATTTCGTGGCGCTGGTCACGGAGCCCACGCCGTTCGGGCTGCACGACCTCACTCTTGCCGTGGACATGGTCCGGGAGCTCGACGTCCGGTTCGGGGTCGTCATCAACCGCGTCGGGGCCGGCGACGGGCGGGTGCACGAGTTCTGCAGGGGAGAGGACATCCCCATCCTCCTGGAGATACCGGACGACCGAAGGATCGCCGAGGCCTATTCGCGCGGCGAGCTGGTGGTGGACGCCCTCCCCGAGTATCGCGGCCTGTTCGAGAAGCTTTATTTTGAAGTCGATCGTCTTTCCGGAGGAGGCTCGCGATGAGCGATGCGGCTTTCAAATACGTGTACGGCCCCGTCCCGTCGAGGCGGCTGGGGCGCTCGCTGGGCGTCGACCTCGTGCCGTTCAAGGTGTGCACCTACGACTGCATCTATTGCCAGCTCGGGCGCACCACGGAAAAGACGATAGAGCGCAGGGAATACGTCCCCGTCGATGCGGTCCTCGCCGAGATCGGGAGGAAGCTCGCGGAAGGCCCGGCGCCGGACTACATAAGCCTCGCCGGCTCCGGCGAGCCCACCCTCAACAGCGGGATCGGCGAGCTGATCCGCAGGGTCAAGGCCACGACGGCGGTCCCGGTGACAGTTCTTACCAACGGCGCGCTGCTCTGGATGCGCGAGGTCCAGGACGATCTCATGGAGGCCGACCTCGTGCTCCCCTCGCTGGACGCCGGTGATGAGAAGCTCTTTCAACACGTCAACCGGCCGCACGGCGGAATATCCTTCGACCGGATGGTGGAGGGCATCGCGGAGTTCACGAGGCGGTTTCCCGGGGAGGTCTGGCTCGAGGTCTTTCTGCTCGGAGGGGTCACGGGCATCCCCGCGGAGGTGGAGAAGATCGCGGCCCTCGTCAGGCGCATCGCGCCGGCGCGGACTCAGCTCAATACCGTCACCCGTCCACCCGCGGAGGATTTTGCCTTCGCTGTACCCAGGGAAGAGATGGAGAGGCTTGCGAAGCTCATCCCCGGGGAGGTGGAGATCATCGCCGAGGGCGGGCCCGATGAGGGTCTTGCGGCCTCTGCCCGCAGGACGACCGGGGAGGAGGTGCTCGCGATGCTCGGCAGGCGGCCGTGCACGATCGAGGACATCTCCAGGGGCCTCGGCTTGAATCGCATAGAGGTGCTCAAGTTGATAGACGCCCTGGCGAAGGCAGAGGCGGTCGTCTCCGAACGGGTGGGTCAGAAGGTCTATTACTCGCGGTCAGGGAGGTCCAAAGGCTGATGAAGGAGCTGGTGATCATAAGCGGCAAGGGGGGCACCGGAAAGACCAGCGTGACCGCGTCTTTTGCCGTCCTGGCCGACCGCCCGGTCGTCGCCGACTGCGACGTGGACGCCGCGGACCTGCACCTCGTCCTCTCGCCGCGGGTCAAAGAGCGCCACGAGTTCATGAGCGGACATGAGGCGGTGATACGCGAGGCCGACTGCACAGGCTGCGGCGCGTGCCTCGCGAATTGCCGGTTCGATGCCGTGAAAATAAGCGGAGAGGGCTCCGGCACGAAGAAGTATGCGATAGATCCTGTTTCGTGCGAGGGCTGCGGGGTCTGCGTCAGGTTCTGTCCCGAAAATGCCATTGATTTTCCGGAGCGACTCTGCGGCGAGTGGATGGTATCGGAGACCCGCGCAGGCCCCATGGTACATGCGAGGCTCGGCGTCGCGGCCGAGAACTCGGGCAAGCTGGTCTCCACGGTCCGAAGCCAGGCCCGCCGCGTGGCCGGGGAGGAGGGCCGTTCGCTCATCATCGTGGACGGCCCGCCCGGCATCGGTTGCCCGGTGATCGCGTCGATGACAGGCGCCACGCAGGTCCTCGTGGTCACCGAGCCCACCGTGTCCGGAGAGCACGATCTGGAGCGTGTGCTTGCGCTGGCTGCGCACTTCGAAATACCCGCCTTCGTGTGCGTCAACAAGTGGGACATCAACCCGAAGATGACAGAGAGGATAGAGGGGAGGGCGAGGCAGGCGGGCGCGCAGGTCGCCGGCCGCATCCGGTACGACCGCTCGGTGACCCTGGCCCAGATTCAGAAAAAGGCGGTCGTGGAGGTAGAGGCGCCGTGCGCCGACGATATCAGGCATATCTGGAGACATCTGGCGTTACAAGAGGAGGCTTGAGACATGGAGTCCATCGATCGAAGAAACGATGAAAGCGAAGAGGAGTTCAAAGAGCGCCGCAAGCTTGAGTCGCGCATGTGCCGCATCCGCCACAAGGTGATCGTGCTCTCGGGCAAGGGTGGGGTAGGCAAGAGCACCGTCGCCGTCAACCTCGCCATGGCGCTCATGCAGTCGGGGAAGCGCGTGGGGCTCCTCGACGTCGACATCCACGGCCCTAGCATCCCCACGATGCTCGGCATCGAGGGTGAACAGATTCACGGGTCGGACGAGGGTATGGTCCCCGTGGAGATTGGCGAAATGAAGGTCATGTCCCTGGGGTTTCTCCTGCAGGGCCATGACGACGCTGTCATCTGGCGCGGTCCTCGCAAGACAGGGGTCATCAGGCAGTTTCTCAAGGACGTGGCCTGGGGGGACCTGGATTTCCTGATCATCGACGCCCCTCCGGGGACCGGCGACGAGCCGCTCTCGGTCTGTCAGCTCATCGACCGGTTGGACGGGGCGGTGATCGTAACCACGCCCCAGAAGGTGGCTGCGGTCGACGTTCGCAAGTCCATAACCTTCTGCCGGCAGCTCTCTGTGCCGGTGCTGGGTGTGGTGGAGAACATGAGCGGCTTCGCCTGCCCGAAGTGCGGCGAGGTCACCCACATCCTGCGTTCGGGCGGGGGGAAAAATATGTCGGAGGACATGGGAGTCCCGTTCCTGGGCTCTATCCCGATCGACCCGGTCATAGCGGAGGCCAGCGACAGCGGCCGTTCGTTCGTGCAATGCCATTCCGATTCTGCCGCTTCAGCTGTGATGCGCGAGGCGGCGAAGTTTATAGAGTCCGCGGTGTCAAACGGCCTCAGGCAGAGGCGAAAGGAGAACATCTCATGAAGATCGCTGTTCCGATTGCGGAGGGAAAACTGTCCATGCACTTCGGCCACTGCGAGAGCTTCGCGCTCCTCGACGTGGACGCCGCTGCGAAGAGGATCGTCGGACGACAGGACCTGAACTCGCCCCCGCACCAGCCCGGGCTCCTTCCGCCGTGGCTCGCCGAGAAGGGAGCCAACGTCATCATAGCGGGCGGTATGGGCCAGCGGGCGCAGGCGCTGTTCGCGCAGCAGGGCATCGAGGTTGTCGTGGGTGCAACCTGCGACACGCCGGAGAGGCTCGTGGGCGAGTATCTGACAGGGACGCTCAAGTCCGGCCAGAACCTGTGCGACCACTGACGGGGACGGGGCGATGAGGATCAACTCCCTTTTTCCATCTTCGTTCATCACGGGCGGCGGCCTTGCAGCGGGCGCATCGACCTCCCCAGGCCGGCTCGAGTCACTTGCCGATCTGATCGGCGTCAACCGCCGCTTTCACGGCCCGCGCTTCGACGAGATCGACCGGCGCGACGATGTGATCGCGAGCCCGGTTGAGGCGCGCCTGGTGGCCCAGGGGCCTGTGGCCGCAGACGGATCGATCCCCTCGAAGAATGGAAGGAGGATACTGTTGTCGGACGCGATGGGCGGGGACGCAGCCCTCTTCTCAAGCGGGCGGTATATGAACCTCTACCTCAGCCCGACCGACCGCCACTACTGGAGGGCCCCGTACGCCGGGCGCTTCGTCTCGACCCGCGTCAACGACGGCAAGGCCCTGCTCCCGATCTTCATCGGCCTGGAGTCGTTCTTCAAAAAGGCCGACCTCTTTCCCAGCGCCGTGAAGTCCAACGCGAGCGTATCTTCCGTCCTTATGACCGACGCGTTTCCCATCGGCATGATCGCCGTGGGGTCGCTGTGCGTAAACGCCATACATGTGCTCTACGACGAAGGGGTGCGTTACGAAAAGGGGGACCTCGTCGGCTGCTTCAGCATCGGTTCGAGCATGCTGCTTCTTTATCCCGACAGCGCCATCCATTCGTTGCTGGATGAGGGCTGGAAGGTGAGCCTGGGCCAGGCGATCGCCGTAGTTGACAGGCGGCATGCGTAAGGGGTCTTTATGGCTCTGTGCAAGGGGCGGAGTGCGGTTCGGCGCGGCGCGTGTGCGGTCGCCGTCCTCGCAGCGGTTTTCGCGGCGGTTCAAGCGGGGGGCAGGATGCATGGCGGGACGAAAGGAGGATCGGCGATGCAGGCCCGGCAAGCCGGGGGATCCCCCGGAGTCATAACGATCGTCTACGACAACAACCGTCCGGAGGACGCGGCTCTGCGGGCCGACTGGGGGTTCGCCTGCGTCGTCGACTATGCGGGCAGGAGGGTCCTGTTCGACACCGGCGCGGACGGCGACATCCTTCTGCGCAACATGAAGCATCTCGGCATCGATCCCTCCGTCATCGACGCCGTGGTGATATCCCATTCCCATTGGGACCACACAGGCGGATTGAAGAAGTTTCTGGCGGCACGGAAGGGCGTGCCGGTCCACCTGCTCGCATCGTTTCCCCCGGAGCTCAAGGATTCGGTGAGCGCGGGCGGCGGCGTGCTGAGGGAGGCCTCTGCGCCGGCTGCGGTCGCGGAGCGATTCGAAACGACGGGGGAGATGGGGGTCGCGATCAGGGAGCAGGCCCTCGTCGTGAAGACGCCGGCAGGGCTGGTAGTTGTGACGGGCTGCGCCCACCCCGGCATCGCAAAGATCGTTGAACAGGCGTCGCAGCACGGCGGCGGAGGCATCGCCCTGGTGGTCGGCGGATTTCATCTCAAGGACGCGACAGGGGAAGAGATAGAGGAGGTCGTCCGGGCCTTCCGTCGCCTTGGGGTAAAAAAAGTGGCGCCGTGCCACTGCACAGGAGAGGGGGCGCGCGGCGCCTTCGCCCGTGAGTATGGGGAGGATTTCATCCCGGCCCGCCTCGGGACGGTCATCCGCTTTATCGGCAGTTGATCTCTGCGGTTTTTGATCCGAACAAGAGAGGGCTGTCCTGCCGGGAGGCGTGCTCTATCAGGCTGAGCCCTCTTTGCCCTCCGTGCCTGTCCGGCGAGATCTCCTGAAGCTGATCGTGGGGTCGTCGGGCCTTCCGGTTGTTGAGGAGGGGACGATCTCGATCGTTTCGTCCGTACCGTTTCTGGCAATCTCCTCGAGATCGGAGGCCGCCTCGGAGAGCTCCTTCGCCATCGATGCGTGGAAATCCAGGCCGGCGTGGCCGAAGAATGTTGCGGCGCTCTGCAGGTCCACGGAGGTCCTGAACCAGTCGTCAGGGGAGAGCGAGGGGGCGGCCCCCGGCGCGTCGAGCTTCATGAGGCGCGCCCAGGCGGTGCGGACAAAACCCCTTGCCGCCTCTGCGCGGTCGCCGCTCTCCATACAGAAGGCGGTCGCGGCCTCGAATATCCGCTCCAGAAGCCCCGCGCCCGGGTGGTCGTATTGGGCGGAGTTGAGCGCCCTCTGATAGACGGTCTCGAACGAGCGGTCGTCGTTTCGACTGAGCTCCGCAAGCCACATCTTCCCCTGCTCGATCCTCGTCCCCACGCAGCGGCGGCACTCGCGGGCCTGTATGAGGGCCGCGTGCTCGAGGAGCATGGCCGCCGCAGAGAAGCGATCGGACATGGCAAAGGCCATGGCCGACTGGACGAGGCAGGCCTCGATCTTTTCCTGATCTTCGAGGCGCCCGGCCCTCGAGAGCAGGACCCCTTCGAGGAAGCGGCTGCCTGCGTATTGCAGGAAATCCATCTTTGTTTGAGGCGCCTGTTCGCCGATGGCGGCGGAAGGGGCGAGGACGGCGTCGGCCCTTACGCTGAAGGCGTTTGAAAAGAAAGTGTGCGCGAGCGGAGGCAGATCGCTCGATTCCATGATCTCCCTGAGCGAGCCGAAATCGAACCAGCCTGCGTCCCTGGCGAGTATGAGGTCCATGGGGTCCATATCCGGCGTTACGGCGGCTGATGGGGGCAGATCCATGAGGTCCTGGATGACGTTCCAGTCCGCCTCATATCCGTCCGGCATGATCGGCAGGTCCGGCTCCGGCAGCAGCCCGGGGGCGTATTCGGGCCTTTCGCTCCCGTCTATCGCCAGGAGCGGGGGGAGGGGGTATGTGGGCTCCATTTTGGCGACGCCGATCCGCGCGATCTGGAAGTGCGAGATCGGCAGCGCGCCGGAGAACGAGGCGAGGTTCGCAAAACTGCCGGAGAATCCAGAGGGCAACGACGCCGGCATCATCAGGGTCTCGAGTCCCTTCATGGTCACCTCCGCCCCTTTCGCTCAGTGGCCCTTCTCCGTCCGATTTTGCTCCGTCTTGCGTGGGGAAGGGGCTATACCTTGATTTTATGCGACATTCAAGGGGAATCAGAGGGCCCAAAAAAAACCCATTTTTCAGGCAACAAGATCCGGGGGTGGACGATAAAGGGGGAAGGAGGGGTCTGCCTTGGTATTCAAGATAGGTCCAGGTCTGGCCGGTCTGCCCGGGATCATGCACCCCGGGTGCATGCACAGGCCTGTCAATCCGCCTGGGGTCGGCGGCAGGGCAGCGGGTGTGACCGACAGCTATCTCCCCCCGTCTTGCCGGCGCGGACTGGGCGGGCTCGTAAACGGCTCCCCGAATGACGGCCCGGCGACCGTCCGCATCGAACACTCCATCACGCTCGAGGCGATAAAGAAGAGGCGCTCCATGGACAACTGGGGCGCGGACCGGATCGTGCTCGACGGCCTGCAGAACCACCTGCCGGGAGACAGCGGCGGGACGAAGATTGCCATAAAGTATCTCATCGGCGGCAGGTGGCACGCGTACGGGAAGGGGGCCGCGATGGTCAGGGCCGGCGACGCTGTCCAGGCGGTGGCCTTCTCCGACAACGGCCGCGGCTTCGACTACAGAAAGCTCGGCATCGATTTCAGCGACAAGCCGAACGGCGGCTCAGCGGAGGGGGCGGCAGGTCCCGTGGGTCAGTTCGGCGACGGCCTCAAGCTCGCGATCGCATCGGCGCTCGCCGAGGGCATGCAGGTCGAGGTCTTCTCCCGCGACTGGAGGGCGGTCCCGAGATGGAAGAGGATAAACGTGGACGGCAGGAGGGCGCACAGGCTCTGTTTCGACGTCGAGGCCGGGGGGAGACGGGCGATCAAGGGCTCCAGGACCATTTTCCATAAGCCCACCGCTGCATTTCTCCGATACCTCGGCCAGATCAAGAGTAAGGCGCTCCACTTCAGGCCGAGGTACTCTCCCCTGTATTCGGACGGCAGGGGCAACTCGATCGTGGACAGATCGGGCCACATCTTCGTCAAGGGGATATTCGTCACCTCCGATTTTGCAGGCAGGCTGCTCTTCGGCTTTGACCTCAACACCGACATGATCGCCCACGACAGGGACCACGTGAAGGAGGCCTCGTTCGGCAACATCGTGGGCGAGATGATCGCCGGGACCCACGACGTGAACATCATCAAGGCCTGTCTCTCCAGTGCCCTCTTTCCTGCGGATGAGATTTCACTCGGCGCGGACCCGCTCGAGATCGGGCACATACCGCTGGCGACTGTCCACGGCGCCTCTTACTGGCGCGTGCCCGCGCATCCGCAGCTCTGGAAGCAGGCGTTTGAGGAACTCTTCGGCGAGAGGGCCGTGCTCGAGACCGATCCGGCCGCTTCGATCACCGCCCGGCTCTCGAATTACAATGTCATTCGGGTCCGTAACCGCAACTTCCGGGTTTTTCTCATCAACTATTGCAAGGTTCCGCAGGACAGCTCCGTCGTGGGCTCCATGGACGCCTTCCTGCTCGCGGACATCAGGAATCCGTCGGGCGTATCCGGCGTCTCGTTCGACACCTCCTTCACGCTTGCCAATCGCGCTGATAAATGGGGGGCGAAGAGGGTCATCCTGGATGCCCTCTCCAACCACATGCCGGCCGATTCGCACGGCACCCGCTTCTCCGTGGAGGTGAAGGTCCCGCTCCCGCCCAAGGGCAGGAGCTTCGGATGGGTGAAGTGGTCGCCCGGGATGCGCGCCGACATGGCGCAGGAGATGAGGATCACGGACGACGGCAGGGGCTTCCATTACACCAACCTCCGGTTCGCATCCAGCGACAAGGGGTCGGACGCGGTGGGGCAGTTCGGCCAGGGGCTCAAGATGCTGTCGGCGGCCGCGCTCCGGAACGGCATGATGATAAAATTCCGCTCCGCCGACTGGGTCGCTGCGCCGTTCGCCTCCGCACCGCAGAGGGTGGGGAGGAGGGAGGAGGAGGTCCTCTGTTTCCGTGCCCTGGAGGGAGTAGAGCGGATGCAGGGCTCGGTCACCACCATCAGGGGCGTGGACGACGAGGCGAAGAGGGTCGTGGAGAGGCTCGACGACTTCGTCCTGGCCCTGAGGCAGGACCAGCAATATCTCCACGACGCGGGCGGGGTCAGGGTGTTCAAGGAGGGCGCGCCCCGGACGGTCGCGGACGGGTCGGTCTACAACAGGGGGATCTTCATAACCGGCCACCATGCTCCGAGGCTGCTGTTCAGCTACGACATCGACACGGCCAACATATCCTCCGACCGCGACGAGGTCGACGCCGCGGACCTCGAGGCGCAGGTCAAGTCCGCGATAGCCTCCACCACAAGCGGCGAGATCGTTGAGGCGGTGCTGCGCGCTGCGGGCGAGGGCTCGGGCAGGGAATACATGGAGTTCATAGAGGCGGAGCTCGACCCGGCGCGGGCCGCCATATGGAGGGATGCATTTCATCGGATCTTCGGGACAGACGCAGTCCTCTTCACGAACCCGAACAGGTCGCTCGAGGCGACGCACCGGGGTTTTGCGGTCGT